>CAZKIR010000254.1:0-6271 GCA_964552835.1 uncultured Bacteroidales bacterium | reverse complement strand
TTATAACAAGGGGAGCAGGGAAGAACATACCCTGGAAACGGCTATTGACGGAAGAAATTATTACAGGGTATCAGACGTGGAATTTGATACTGACCATAACTTATGGGCGGCCAATACCTCGGCCACGAACATCTTGTCCGTGTTAAAAAACAACGGGGAATGGCAAGGTATCCCCCTGGGCAAAAAACATGGGCTGCAATGGACCGGGGATGTTATTGTTACCCAACAAGGCCACAAATGGGTCATGTTGACCCGGGGAGGGGGATTATTGGTATACGACGAAGGGGAGAGCCTGGAGGATGACAAAGATGATCAATCCAAAAAGTTTGGACTGGTAGACGATTTAGGCAAGGTTATTACCAACGATATATACTCGATTGAAGAAGATAAGGAAGGATATATCTGGATCGGCACCAACGAAGGGGTATATATTTACTACAACCCGCGAAATGTATTTGAAGGGGATAATTTTTATGCCAGTACCATATTAATTCCACGGAACGATGGAACCAACATTGCCGACAAACTGCTCGAAAACGAGACCGTAACATGCATAGAAGTAGACGGCGCCAATCAAAAATGGTTTGGCACCAAAAGCGCGGGGGCTTTCCTGTTTTCAGCTGACGGGACAAAGCAACTGGCCCATTTCAATACCGCTAACAGTCCCATTTTATCAAATTATATTAAAGATATCGTGGTTGAAGGAAAAACGGGCGAGGTATTTTTTGCTACCCTGAACGGGATTATCTCATACAAGGGCGAGGCTGCCGAGGAAACTGAACAATTAAATAAAACCTACGTGTACCCTAACCCCGTGAGGCACGGGTATGAAGGCCCTATAACCATCACTGGTTTGTTTGCCGACAGCAACGTGAAAATCACGGACATCTCCGGAAATATCGTGTACGAGACCCAAACCAAAGGCTCTCAGGCAATTTGGTACGGGAAAGACTTAAAGGGCCAACGGGTAAAAACCGGTGTATACCTTATTTTTTGCACTAACGATGACGGTACCAAGACTAAAATGACGAAAGTACTGTTTATCAATTAATACAAGCTGGCGAAACCAGGCAACAGGTTAAGGCTCCCCCCTTCGCTATAGCTACGGGGGACAAGGAGGTTATCATGCCCATGCAGGGATAATAATGACATGAAACACCCATGACGAGTAAATTTTGACACACACAGCCTGCCCCGATTTATCGGGGAGCATGATTATAACGGGCACATCATTATGTTGCTGACCTTGAATTGACTGGGTGTTACATCCCGGTTGGTCACCGGTACAGGTACTGGCCATTAAAAAATAAATTATAAAAAAGTGAAACATGTTAAGCAAAACAAGGGGCATCGTGCTTCACCATATCAAATACTCGGAAACTAGTATCATCGCTTACATATACACCGAACAACACGGGAGGCAAAATTACCTGATACCCGGTGCACGGAAAAAAAACGCGAAAATCCGGGCCAACCTTTTCCAGCCCCTTTCTATCCTGGATTTGGAAGCATACTATAAACCCACGGGGAACCTTCAAAAAATTAAAGAAGCGGGGCATAGTACCATTTTCGAAAGCATCCCGGTGGATCACGTGAAAAGAACCATGGCCTTGTTCATGGCAGAAATATTGTACCGGTCGTTAAAAGAAGAGGAAGGTAACCCGGTACTTTTCGATTTCTTACAACAGTTTATTGTTTTCCTGGATCAAGCGAAAAAGCAATACCACCACTTGCATATCTTTTTCTTGATAGAGCTATCAAGGTACCTGGGGTTTTATCCCAGCAATAATTACTCGGGCGGCACACCTTATTTTGACCTGGCAAACGGGGAGTTCAAAAATCAAAAACCCGTGCATAATCATTACCTGGTACAACCCTTGACGGGTACCCTTCACGAGTTCATGCATTCAGCCGGGAACCACGTCCAGGCAAGGGACAAATTTAGCTTTTTGGAAAAACTCATTGATTATTATAAATTGCACCTGGAAGGGATGGGCGATATTAAATCCCTGATGGTACTTAAGGATGTTTTTCACGATCGCTAAGCTATATTGTTGAAAAAGGTTAATTTTGCGCAGCTAGCGTCACCAGCACTTTTTTTAAAAGATAATGTTTACTGAGCGGGATGAAATTTTTTCTTTATATTTTTTTCTTTTTCCTGGTATTTTCCCAATCTCGGGCACAAAAACACGTGGTACAGGGCAAGATTGTATCTTCTGATGGCGGCCAGGGACTGGAAGGTGCAAACGTGTTCGTGATCGAGAAAAACGATGGAACGGTATCAGGCACCAGGGGCCAGTTTAGCATGAGCCTGAAACCCGGGACTTACCATCTCGTTTTTTCATACCTGGGCTACCGGCCCGACACGTTAAACTTGAATTTAACTAGTGACCAAGAAATTACCATCAGTTTGAAGCCCAGTTCCATCCTTACCGAAGAAATACGGTTTAGCGGCACGGGGGCAAAACAAATTAAAAACCTTGGCAGTAGCACGATCCGTATCGATAAAAAAAATATGAAAAACACACCCGATCTGCTCGGGGAAAACGATCCCATCAGCATTCTAAGGCTCATGCCCGGCATCCAATCAACGGGCGAAGGCCAACCAGGCCTTTACGTGCGGGGCGGCAACATTGACCAAAACCTTATCTTGCTGGATGGTGCGCCCATTTATAACCCATCGCACCTTTTCGGGATATTCTCGGTATTCAATTCTGACGCGGTGGAAGAAATCGAACTCATTAAGGCTGGGATTCCTGCCGAGTACGGTGGTAGAATGTCTTCGATCTTGAAAATTAATACCCGTGACGTTGCCCGTGAAAAACTTCAACTCGAAGGCGGGATTGGCCTTTTATCTTCAAGGATAACGGCCTCGAAAGAAAGCAAGAAAACCAGCTTTATCCTTTCAGGCAGGAGAACATTTTTTGATCTGCTTAGCAAGCCAATACAACCTCTATTCGGGGAAACAACGAAGGTTTACGTCTTGTACGGGTATTATTTTTATGATTTGAATGGAAAATTCACGTGGCGCCCCAACCATAAAAACCGGATCAGGCTCTCGGGATATACCGGGCAAGATATATACAAGTACACGAAAAAATACACGGGCGTATCAACAAATATTAATTGGGGCAACAACACCGTCGCGTTGGATTGGGATCATTTTTTTAATCAAAAAATATCGGTATCCAATACCCTTGGATATATTGATTATGCCTTTCATTTTTTCGGCGAGCAATCAGAATATAATTTCTCCTTGCTGTCGAAGCTAAATGATTGGCACTACAAAACCGTTTTTACCTGGATTCCCTCTGGAAAACACGTGGTAAAAACCGGGGGGTATGTTTTCAGGCACCATCATGATCCCAGCCAACAATTAATTAACGCGAAAGATATAAAAGTAACCACTTCAGATATTAAAAACCTGTCCTCGTATGAAGGGACCTTTTTTATCCAGGATAAGGTAAAACTCACCGAGCGTTTGACAGTCCATGCCGGTTTGCACCAATCTTATTTTTTTCATGTTGGCCCCTACAAAGATTACCAGCGGCTTTCATCGGGAGAGACCGACTCGACCGTATACGGGAACCATGAAACCATAAAAAAATACAAGGGTTTTGAACCCAGGGCTTCGGCAAATTACATGATTACCCCAGATGTATCTTTTAAAATGGCCTATTCGCGCCACTACCAGTACTTGCACATGGTTACCTTGTCAACCATTTCATTGCCCACTGACTTGTGGGTCCCAAGCGGGCTATACGTTCCACCGCAAAAAGGCGACCAATATAGTGCCGGGGTGTATACTACCTGGAACGGCGAGCAATGGGAAGGTTCAATAGAATTATTTTTCAAGGATATCCAAAATATTATCCGCTATAAAAATGATATTATCCAACCTTACCGGGAATCTTTACAGGAACGTTTTATTATAGGAAAAGGCGAAGCCAGGGGAGCGGAATTCCTGATAAAGAAAAACCAGGGTGCTTTTACCGGGTGGCTTAGCTATACCTTGGCAAGGGTAACACGGCAATTTGACGAGATAAACGATGGGCAGGTTTTTCCCGCGAAATACGACAGGAGGCATGATTTGGCCGTAACGGGCACCTATAAAATATCAGACAAATGGTCGGCCTCGGCCGTTTTCGTGTTTACTACCGGCAATGCCCTTACCTTGCCCACCTCGCGATACCTGATACAGGAAAACATCGTGAACAACTACACGGATATTAACGGGTACCGCATGCCGGAATACCATCGTTTTGATATTTCACTGACATACAAGGTTATTGGCTCCAAGTACAATTCATCATGGAATTTTTCCATTTATAACTTGTACAACCGTGCCAACCCTTATTATATTTATTTTGAACCGACTAAACTAGAAGGTAATTATGGCTTAAACGTGGAACCCAAGATGGTATCATTGTTTCCCATTTTGCCATCAGTATCCTGGAATTTTAATTTTTAAGCATGGCCAAAAAATATCAATACCTATCCCTGTCATTCATGCTCTTGGGCTTGTTTAGCTGCACGGGCGAGATTGATCTGGAATTCCCGGAAGTGGAACCACGGATCGTGGTAGACGGGTGGATTGAGAGTGGTAGTTACCCCCGGGTTATCATCACCCGAAGTGCCCCCTATTTTGAAAAAATCGACTCGGCCACTTACCGCGACCTGGTAATAACCCGGGCCAAGGTCAGCGTGATACATGAAAAGCAACACGAGGTATTGACCCTGGACAAAGATACCATGTATTTTCCCCCTTACATATACAAGGGCGTTGAACTGGCCGGGGAAGCCGGGGAAACATACATGTTAAAAATCGAGTACCAGGGGGAAATTTATACAGCAGAGACCACGATACCCGAAGTTCCCGATATAGATAGCATATGGTTTGACCAAGAAGGTACTAAAACAGAACTTGGTAAAATTATCGTCCGCTTTACGGATAACCCTCGCGAGAAAAATTATTACCGTTTTTTTTCACAAGTAGTTGACACGCAATATAGATTTTACCCAACCTATGTTTCCACTATTCGTGATTTGGATTTTAACGGGCAAACATTGGATTTCCCGGTTTTTAAAGGGCCAGAAGGCCAAATTGACAAAACCGGGGATATTCATTTTGAAAGGGGCGAAACCGTTAGGCTCAAGATATGCACCATGGACAGCGCGAGTTTTATGTTCTGGAAATCTGTTGAATTTGAAAAAACCAATGCCATTAATCCCTTTGCTGCCAGCAGCCGCAACCTGGCGGGAAATATTTCAAGTGCTTTTGGCATTTGGTGCGGGTACGGGGTATACCGCTTGCAAATAAGGATCCCTTACCAGGACAAAAAAGATGGATTGGCCAACTAGATCAACCAACCCATCGCTAAAGTCCTGTCCTTTATTTTAAAGGTCTTCCATGATAAAAGTAATTACTTGCTGTAGCTCTATAAAACCCCAGTCGCTATCAGCACCATAATATGCTCCAATATCTACAATTGAGCCATCACCAAACTTAAGCTTGAACATGGGTTCAATATACGTTTCGGTCACTTCGACTATCTCCCAATCGTCAAGGGATTCATTCCATTCCCAGCTTTCGTAAGTATCAACATCCTCGTAAGGATACATTTTAATATCGTTCCAGTCTGCATCATAAGCCCAGTATTCAATCACGTTATTATCGAGGCTCGAAACAGAATAATCGCCGTTCACGGTTGCCACACTGCTTAACAATGGGGCATCATCTTTCTTGATTTCAAATATGGCAGAAACCTCGGATTGATCGTTAGTGAAACGGGTTTCCATCCGTTTATCTTGGAAGGGAACTTGAAGATAACCTTGCTATTTGATGTATAATCCCATGATTTGGAAGTTTTGTTCCAAGTATATTGCCCCTTGAGTTCATCGTATACATCCTGGATAGGACCCGGTTCCTCATCATCTGATAACAAACGGGTAACTGAAGGTTGGTTATTAGCAAACTCGCTGAGGTTATTCACGACAGCCAAGGCTTTAAGATCGGTGGATTTCTTCGATTTGTTCTCGAACGGATCAGCCATGTCCAAATAATAAGCAAAACTTTGTGAAATCAATACAGACTTCGTGCTCATCAGGCCGCTTAACTTATCTGCCAGGGCGATACCGGAATTCTCAAAATCCATTTTAACCTCGTTTATGGTAGCCGGATCATCATAATCAGTAGCATCTGCCACCACGAAATCCGTGTAGCCAAAGTTCTCGGGAGTTTCGTTCACGGTAGAGAGTACCTCCACGTTCA
>CAZKIR010000253.1:225-6278 GCA_964552835.1 uncultured Bacteroidales bacterium | reverse complement strand
TTTCTAACCCTTTTCGATAAAACAAGCTCCCCCCGCTTTTGATTTTTTGGACAAACAAGTTAAAGGATTCCACTACTTTCTCGAACGAACCGTAAATGTCCAGGTGGTCCGGATCGATGGAAGTTATCACGGCTACTTCTGGCGACAGGTGCAAGAAAGAACGGTCGTACTCGTCGGCTTCCAGTACCATCAGGTCATTGTTTTCACTGTACAAGTAATTTTGCCCGTAATTTTTAGCAATGCCGCCCAGGAAAGCGTTGCACCCTTTGCCTGAATGCTGTAATAAATGGGCCACCAAGGTACTGGTCGTGGTTTTGCCATGCGTGCCGGCCATGGCGATCCCTTTCATGTCCCTTGACACCAAGCCCAAGACTTCAGCCCGCTTGAGCATGGTAAAGCCTTTTTGCCTGAAGAAGTTCATCTCGGCATGATCCTTAGGTATTGCCGGGGTATATATCACGAGGCTTATTCCCGGGTCATCAAAGCCGCCTGGGATAAGCGACACGTGATCAGCATAATGCACGAGCATGCCCTCGTCTATTAATTCGCTGGTGAGCGGGGTGTGGGTACGGTCGTAACCGGCCACGACATGCCCTTTTCGGTTAAAATACCGTGCCAGGGCGCTCATACCAATGCCCCCGATACCGATAAAGTAAATATTTTTAAAAGCTTTTATGTTCATTCTACCAGCTTTAAAATTTCACCTGCTATTTCACCCGCCGCGTTAGGACGGGCCATTTTTTTTATGTTTGTTGATAATTCTTCTTTCTTTCCAGGGTTTTGGATAAGCTCCAACACCCGGGGGATTAAGGTTTCTTTTGCTTGTTGGTCAGCCACTTTCAGGCCGGCATCGATTTTTTCTAACGATTCGGCATTGCGGGTTTGATGGTCTTCGGCCACGTTGGGCGACGGGACAAGGATCACGGGCTTGCCCACGATGCACAACTCGGAAATGGTGCCTGCCCCGGCCCTGGACACGATCACCTTGGCCAGGGCATACGCGTAATCCATTCGTTGGATAAAATCGGTAATATAGATTTTATTGTCTTCCACTTTTTCTTTCACGCCCTGGTAATAATATTTCCCTGTTTGCCAAATGATATCAATCCCTTGTTCCAGGAGTTTGCCATGGTCTTTCAACAAGGCCTCGTTTATGCTCCGTGCCCCCAAGCTCCCGCCCAGTACCAGCACTACCTTTTCCCCGTCAGGGAAACCAAAATACTGCAGGGCTTCTTCTTTGTCGGCTTGCAGGCTGAAGAAATCCTTTCGCACGGGGTTTCCGGTAAGGAGGATTTTATCGGCCGGGAAATATTTTTCCATCCCCTCGTAGGCCACGCAAATCTTCTTGGCCTTTGCTGCCAGTAGTTTGTTGGTAATCCCGGCATAAGAGTTTTGTTCCTGGATAAGGGTTGGAATGCCTTGCTGGGATGCTTTTCGCAACACCGGGCCACTGGCATACCCGCCCACGCCAACAACCACGTCGGGGCGAAATTCCTTGATAATACGCTTGGCCAACCGCAGGCTCTTGAACAGGTTTATCAAAACCTTGATATTTTTCAGGCTCAACTTTCTTACAAAACCAGACACGGGCAAGCCCTCGATAGGAAAACCTGCTTCAGGTACTTTTTTCATTTCCATGCGTCCCCGCGCCCCCACGAAAAGGATGTTGGCACCGGGGCGTTTTTCTTTTAGCGCCTGGGCAATGGATATGGCCGGGAATACATGTCCCCCGGTACCGCCCCCGCTGATGATTATGTTAAGCTGCCTCTTCATTGGCCTCCTCCTCTTCTATAATTTGTAACCTTTCTTCCATTTCTTTTTGTTGAATAGAACGGCTAATGCTTAAAATGATGCCGAACGCGATGGAAGTGAACAGCATGGATGTGCCCCCCATGCTCACCAGGGGCAAGGTTTGCCCGGTAACTGGAAACAAGTTCACGGCCACGCCCATGTTGATCATGGCTTGTAATACAAGGCTAGTGGCCAGGCCAATAGCCAGGAAAGCCGGGAAGGTGCGGTCGCTTTTCTTCACCATGACCCCTGCACGGAACAACAAGTACAAGTATAAGAACAACACGATAACCCCGCCCACCAATCCATATTCTTCGATAATAATGGCATAAATAAAATCAGAATAGGGCTGGGGCAGGTAATTGCGCTGGATGCTATTGCCGGGGCCTTTGCCGAACACGCCCCCGTTCACGATGGCTATCTTGGCTTGTTCCACCTGGTAATTCCCATCATTGTCATTCTCCATGTAATTTTCGATCCGGCTTTTCCAGGTATTGATCCGCCCCTCGTAATTAGCCAAATAGGCCACGCCAAGGAACATCAAGAAAGAAAAAATACCGACTAACAACACCAGCATGAGATGCTTGAACTTGACCCTCCCGATAAACATTAGCACCATGCTGGTAAAAAACAATATGGCCGCGGTAGAAAAGTTCTCGGGCAAGATAAGCAAACAAACAATGACCACCGGCGCAACAACGGGCATGAAGCCCTTGTTAAAATCATCGATAATATGTTGCTTGATGGACAAGCTCCGCGCTAAAAACATGATCAATGCCAATTTTGCGAAATCAGAGGTTTGAATAGTGAAGCCGATTCCCGGCAAGGTAACCCAACGCGAGGCCTGGTTCACGGAAGTACCCATGAACAAGGTAAGGAGGAGCAGGGGTATGGAAAGGATTAACATGATCTGCGACAACCTGGAATAATATTTATACGGGATGTAATGGGCCAGGAAGATAATAAGTAAGCCCAACAACAAGAATATAGCGTGTTTCAGGAAATAATACAAGGTATTCCCGCCCTGGTACTTGTAGGCCAGCGTGCCCGTGCTGCTGTACACGGCCAACAAGGATATCAGTGATAAAGCGATGATCACGATCCAGATGATCCCGTCCCCTTTTAAATATTTTCGCAAGGTATCGATCATAAGTTATCTTTTATAATTCTCGCACACATTCTTTAAATTGCCATCCCCTGTCCTCGTAATTGTCGAACAAATCGAAACTGGCACAAGCGGGCGACAGCAACACCGTATCGCCTTTTCGGGCAACGAAATAAGCCGTTTTCACTGCCTCTTTCATCGAGGTGGTTTCTATCAAGGTATCGAACATGCCGTCAAAGGCCTTTCGTATCTTGGAATTGTCTTTTCCCAGGCACACGATGGCCTTTACCTTTTCTTTCACCAACTCTTTCAAGGCGTCATAGTCATTACCCTTGTCTACCCCACCGGCAATCCACACCACGGGCTGTTGCATGCTTTCCAGGGCATACCAGGTAGAATTCACGTTGGTGGCCTTGGAATCGTTTATAAACTCGATGCCGTGCACCCTGAGCACGGGTTCCAGGCGGTGTTCCACGCTTTGAAAATTCGTAAGGCAATCCCGGATGGTTTCTTTCCTGATTTCCAGGATATGTCCTGTAATACCGGCAGCCATGGAATTATACACGTTATGCTTGCCTTTTAATGCTAAATCATCTATCGACATAGTGCTTATCTTATCATTAATATTAAAGATTATTTTATTTTCATGGGCCCAAGCCCCATTTTCGTGTCCCTGTTGCAATGAAAAAGGTATGGCCCTGGGTCGTCCGGAAACCTTGTGCAGGTTTTTCACGATCACCGGGTCGTCCTGGCAGTATATCATAAAGTCCCCTTTTTCCTGGTGCCGGGTTATCCGGAACTTGGAATCAATGTATTTTTCAAAATCATTATCATAGCGATCAAGGTGATCTGGCGTGATGTTCATGATAATGGATATGTTTGCATGAAAATCAAGCATGCCGTCCAGTTGAAAACTGCTTAACTCGATCACTTGATAATCATGTTTTTCCCGGGCCACTTGCATGGCAAGGCTTTGGCCCACGTTCCCTGCCAATCCCACGTTAAACCCGGCCTTTTTCAATAAATCGTAACACAAGAGCGCGGTGGTCGTTTTCCCGTTGCTGCCCGTTATGCAAATGGTATAGGCAGGTGTGTACCGGCCGGCAAATTCAATTTCTGAAATAACCGGGATACCTCTTTTTTTAATTTCCAGGATAATTTCGGCATTATCGGGTATGCCCGGGCTCTTTATTACCAGCTGTGCGCTGAAAACCGCGTCCCTCGTGTGTGTTTTTTCTTCCCACGATATTTGTTTCTCGTCCAGCAAGGCCTTGTACTTGTCACGGATAGTGCCATGGTCTGAAACGAACACGTCAAAGCCCTTGGCGGCTGCCAAAATCGCGGCCCCCGTTCCGCTTTCCCCTGCTCCCATGACGACAATCCTGTTATTCATTTTAAACCTGTTGTTTATCGTATTTTTAATGTCACGATCGTGATAATGGCCAATAAAATGCCAACGATCCAGAAGCGGGTCACGATCTTTGCCTCGGGCAAACCCATCATCTGGTAGTGGTGGTGAAGGGGCGACATTTTAAAAACGCGCCTGCCTTCCCCGTATTTTTTCCTGGTATATTTAAAATACCCAACTTGAATCATGACCGAAACACTTTCTACCAAGTAAATCCCGCATAGAATTGGAATTAACAGCTCTTTCCGGATAATGATGGCAAAAACGGCAATAATCCCCCCGATGGCCAGGCTGCCCGTGTCACCCATGAATACCTGGGCCGGGAAAGAATTGTACCATAAGAACCCGATGGCCGCCCCGATAAACGCGCTCATGAAAATCACCAATTCGCCCGTGTTGGGAATATACATGATATTCAAGTAATCACTATAAATCAAGTTCCCGCTAAGGTATGCCAGTACCCCCAGGGTTGCCCCGATAATGGCGGCAGTTCCCGTGGCCAGTCCATCCAACCCGTCGGTAAGGTTCGTCCCGTTTGACACGGCCGTGACGATAACAATAATGGCCAATATTAATACAATCCAGGAGTATTTCGCGGCATTTTTGCCAAGGAAACCAATCAAGTAGGCATAATCAAACTCGTTATTCTTCAGGAAAGGGATGGTTGTTTTAGTTGATTTGGTTTCCTTTACCTGGTATTGAATGCCTTCCTCGGTGGTAAGGACATCGCTTATCTCGGTTTCAGGGGCTACTTCTACCTTTTTGGTTATCACCACGTCTTCGCTAAAATATAATGTAAGGCCCACGACCAGGCCCAACACGATTTGCCCAAATACCTTGAACTTACCGGCCAGTCCTTCCTTGTTTTTCTTGAATACCTTCACGTAATCGTCCACGAAACCCACGAAGCCAAGCCAAACGGTAGTGATCAGCATTAAAATCACGTATATATTGGAAATATCAGCAAACAAGAGTGTTGGGATGATAATCGATACGAGGATGATGATGCCGCCCATGGTCGGGGTGCCCCGTTTATCAAGTTGGCCACTCAAACCCAGGTCGCGGATGGTCTCGCCAATTTGCTTCTTTTGCAAGTATTTGATTAACTTCTTCCCGTACACCAGTGACAAGAACAAGGAAGTGATCACGGCCATTGCCGAGCGGAAGGAGATATACTGGAAAACCCCGGCACCTGGTACGTCAAGTTTATCAAGATATTCAAAAAGATAATAAAGCATTGTACCTTAATTGATTAATTATTCATTAAAAAAGCTTGTTCCACGATTTCCTTGTCATCAAAATGAAACCTTTTGCCTTTTACTTCCTGGTAGGTTTCATGGCCTTTTCCGGCCACCAGGATCACGTCTTTCTTGCCGGCCAGCATAATGGCCGTGCGGATGGCCTCCCGCCTGTCGGCAATCACCAACACCTTGTTTTCTTTTTCCACGCCTTTCATCATATCGTCAATAATGGCCAAGGGGTCTTCCTCCCTCGGGTTGTCGGTGGTAAATATTACTTTGTCGCTATATTCCACGGCTATCCTGGCCATCTTGGGCCTTTTTTGCTTGTCGCGATTGCCCCCGGCCCCTACCACGGTGATAATATTTTGCCCGGCACGCCGCACTTTGTGGATACTGTTTAGCACGTTTTGCAAGGCATGGGGGGTATGGGCATAGTCGATAATGGCCACTGGCCCACCCGGCGATTTAATGCATTCAAACCTGCCGCGCACGGGTTTTAAGGAGCTTA
>CAZKIR010000253.1:0-215 GCA_964552835.1 uncultured Bacteroidales bacterium | reverse complement strand
CTTCTTTCGGGAAACCTAGCAATACCATCGTGCTATATGCTGAAAGTAAATTGTACATGTTAAATTCGCCCACGAAGGAAGTCCAACATTCCATCCCGTCTATCATGGCCTGGGTCCCGTCAAAATGGGTTTCAATGATACGTGCCCGGTAATCGGCCATCGATTTTAACGCGTAGGTAACTGCCCGTGCCGGGCAATTTTGCAGCATGATCTTG
>CAZKIR010000252.1:0-6321 GCA_964552835.1 uncultured Bacteroidales bacterium | reverse complement strand
AGCGGGGCTGTTCACGGGCTTTCCAAGATTACGGGGGGGCGACCACCCGTCTTCTTGTTGCACCGCGTAAAAAATATCACAACTGCCCATCCCGCCCCGGTGACAAGCCGTGAAAAGCATTATCCTGCCATCGGTCGATATGGTTTGCGCGCCCTCGTTCAAGGGGGTATTGATTGGTTTGCCCATGCTTTCGCGCGGCATCCATCGCCCGTTGCTGTCCTTCTTGCTGTAATAAAAATCTTCTTGCGGGGCCGGCGGTAAATTCTTGTAAACTTTCTCGCCTGGCAACATCACGGTCATGATCATCATTTGTTCATCGGCCGTGAGGCTCGGGAAATATTCAAAAGTGCAAGACTCGATAAGCAATCGCGTTTGCCTTTCTTTTCTTGGCCGTATATCTTCAGTGCCCAGGTATTTTTCCAGCACCTTTTTTGCTTCTTTGTATTTCCCGGTACCCACGTGTGCTTTCCCCAGCAGAAAAAGGGCATTGGGGTAGAAATCAGGGTCCATCTTGATGCTTTTTTTGTACATCTCGGTTTCTTTTTCCGTTTTGCCCATGTACTCGTACACCTGGGCTAAGGTTAGATAAGCTTCCAGAAAACCTTCATCGATACGGATGGCCTTTTTTAATAATTTTTCCGCTTCGCCGTATTCCCTGTCATCCATATGCCGGGTTGCCTCGATGTATTTTCTGATGGCCCGGTTGTTGTCCGTGGTTTCAATTTGTTGGGCTTGTAAGCCCAGGTAAAGAAAAATCCACGTGAAAACCAGGTATATTTTTTTATATAAAGGCATATTTTTTATTTTTACTTGATAGTAAACACCAAAGTTACAAAAGTCAATTACTCCAGACAAACATTAATTAGGGTATTCGCATAAACTTATGGCCCTGCAAAGAAACCTGCCACTTGGGATGGGACTTGATATATTCCGTGATAGGATGGATTATTTCCTTGTACCGGCTCCACTCGGGTTGCAGGTATAAATGGCAGGTTTCTTTTACTTTGGTCGCGTTTTCCTCGGCCCAGGCAAAATCTTGGTCATGGGACACTATTATTTTCAGCTCATCGGCCATCGCGAATATCCCGGGCAAAGGTGGTGCTTGTTGCTTGGGCGAGAGGCATATCCAGTCCCATATGCCTGAAAGCTCGTGCGAACCGGATGTTTCAATAAATGTTTCTATGCCTAGCTTTTTTAATTCTTTGCATAAATAGTCCAAATCGTACATCAAGGGTTCGCCGCCAGTAACTACCACGGCCTTGGCGGGATACCCAGCCGCCTCCTTCACGATATCAACGGTCTCTACAACGGGATGGATTTCAGGGTCCCACGAGATTTTAGAATCACACCAGTGGCAACCAATATCGCAGCCGCCTACACGAATAAAGAAGGCTGCTTTGCCCGCGTGAAAGCCTTCCCCTTGCAAGGAATAAAACTTTTCCACCAGGGGCATTTTCTTTCCATCTCCAAAATGGATATTCTTCTTGGTCATGAAAAAAATTTTGACAAAGGTAGCGGATTTATATTAGTTTTTCAGTGCTGATTGATTATTCGACAGCCTGTAAAGAAAGTCAGGATTTGAACCAAAAGGTGAAGGGTAACGTGCTGTTTTCTTCCCAGCCCTTACAATGTTGAAATCCCGTGGGTATGCGTGTTTTGGTTGTTGTGCTTGGTTTTTTTTTGATCCGGGCCTTGTCAGGGCAATTGGGCAAACTACTCGGATAATTGGATTTCTTTCCAACTTGATTGCAAGCCTTGGCTCACGTTCGTGCTTGGGTTTTGTTCTTTATTATTGATTAATACGCTATTGATGCCGATTTTTTCTTGCAGGTACTTGGACAAATCGCCGTAAGTGCCCTCTCCTTTTGTTTCCTGAAGGTATTTTAACAGGTAATAGGTAAACAGGCCATGCCCTTTTTCCTTGTATGGCAGGGAGGATTGCGTGCCACTGCTGGCGGAAAAACTCACGATATTGCCGGCCAGGAAGGTTTCATTAGGCTTAATCTTTACCCCCCTTGCCTCCACGAGGCCTTGTTCGCGGGCGCCACCGCTAAAACAGGCATCAATAAAAACAGTAATCTTCTTGCTCTCGTGCTCGTTTAATTTCTTGTATAGTTCTGATAGCTTTATGGCGTACTCCAGGTCGTTACCCGAGACGTTCACGGGGATCAGGTATGGTTCCTTTGTTCTTTCGTCCGGCAAACCATGCCCGGCATAATAGAAGAATACATCAGCATTGCCGCCGGTGTTTTTAATAATCAAGTTTATTTTATTGATGGCCCGGCTCATGGTAACGGCATCAGCATCTAACTCGAATAGGATATTTTGCTCTGGTATGCCTAGTGCTTTAAGGGCATATTCCTTGAAAACCAGTGCATCGCGCCGGGCAAATTTAACGTTTACCTCGGAAGACAAATCGGGTTGGTGTGAACGATAATCTTCATTCCCTATTATCAAGGCATAACGGTACTCGTGTTGTTTCGTGATCGAGGGGATGTTCACGTCCACGTCTGATGTAATAGTTTCTTCCGCTACCGGCATTTGGTTGGCCGTGTTTTTGTTTATTTTCTTGTGAACGGGCATGTCGCCAGGGTTTTCTGCTATCGTGTTCTCCTTATCTTGGTTTTCTTTTTCTTGCAATTCCAGTAAACTGGCCATGGTAATAGACCCTACATGTTCTTTTAGGCCTGGATCCAGTATTTGCATTTCTTTTTTGTCCGCGTCCAAGACTTGTTGGTAACCTTCCACTGGTGTTAAAACACGTAAACAATTATAGCCATACGCGGCCGAAGGGTCGAATTCAATAAAGGTAGGATGGTTGCTTTGGGCAGTAAAAATAATTCTTTCTTTTTCGT
The DNA here is from genome assembly GCA_964552835.1 of uncultured Bacteroidales bacterium. GTDB lineage: Bacteria > Bacteroidota > Bacteroidia > Bacteroidales > CAYFUP01 > CAZKIR01. Next base: position 3,466 of record CAZKIR010000252.1, on the reverse strand, counting down.
TCTTGCCCTCGTCAATGATACGCAAAAAATATTTTCCCGGTAGGGTTTGGGCAACTATCCAACCCGCATTTGATTTGGCGGAAAATGCCTTGTTCACCCCCTTGAATTTCCCCACGTATTCATCGTTAAAAAAAACCTTGAAGGTTTTTCCGCTATTGGTTGATTTTTTTAACCGGTGCACGTAGATCACGGCATAGCCTTCGCTGCTGGAAACAGGGTTTCCCATGGCAAGCAAAAACAAGCAAAACATCGGTAATAATAGCTTTCTTATCATGATGCCCAAGGCTTTATGGTTTACGCGAAGATAATATAATGTGCAAAAAAAAAGCTGCCCGGGGGCAGCTTTTATCATTTTTTTTATTCTTTTAATTTTCCTAAACGGGCGTTTACCTTGATAGTAGTTGTTTCGAATAAAATCGGGATCCCGGTTTTTTTCGTTTCGTAAGCAGGATAAAAAATCACGTCGTACCCCGGGTTGTCGTTCATTATATTGTACAAGGCGTACAAGTTTCCCCAACCGTTCACGTAGTTTCCGATGATAGGAATATCAATGGCGCCTACACGGTTTATCTCACCATATTTTTTCGTCAATATCCTGGCAAAATCAATGCCTAAAATTTTGGTTTGCGTGGCCTCGCCTGTTACTTGTTTTGACAAGTCAAAATCATCTTTCGTGAATTCAACATGGTTGGCAGGGGTTTTCATGGAACGGGTCATGGTCGTGCAACTTGAACCAATGATTGCCAATGCAGCGATAAGGAATAATAGTTTTGCTTTTTTCATTTTTATTAATTTTTAGTTTATAAATAAATTAATGATGTTGCCTAGTATAAGCAACTACACGAAAGTAATTATTTTTTTACAATTGCCTAATGAATTGAATAAATAATTATAGTATAAAAATTTATTATTCAATGAAATTTATATAAAAAGCTGAAAATAAATAAATAATAATTTTTTTTATTATTGTCATTAAGCAAAAAAAAGAAGTCTATCGTAAATAATTTATAAAATTAGCAGCTTTTATATATTTTTATTGTCGTATTTTAATGAATATTTTATAACCGTAAAAACACCAAACATTATGAAGAAAATCACTCTAATCTCGTTATTTGTTATGTTAACAGGGTTCTTATTTGCCAACCCGTCAACTTATAAGCTTGACAACCAAAAGGTAGATGACCTGGTGGAAAATGCTGTGGAAATGAATTTTGCCAACTTGGGCAGTTTTGAAACCATGGGAACCTCGGGTGCCAACAAGATCGTGAGCCTTTCCGATGAAGCTCCTGAACCATGGCTTGCCTGGGCATTGACCTATACTGCTGGTGTTGGGATTTGCGGGATCCACCGCTTGTACCTTGGTACCTCGGTAGGTGTGTTCATTGGTTACTTGTTGACGGGTGGCGGCTGTGGTATTGTCCAAACTGTTGACTGGATTGTTTTGTTAATCGGGGCTATTGAAGAGGACATTGACAAGTACGTGGACAACCCGAAATTTTTCATGTGGTAATTTTTTTTTATTTCACGGGGGATTTTATTCTATTTATTTCGTTTTAGCCTCAATTTTATCATTTCAAATTTATCATTTTTTTTCTCGTTTTCACAACCCATTTTATGTTAGCAAAAGGGTTTAACGAGGATATATCCAAATTGCAAATATTGAGCCGGTATTTCTTTTTTTTTTCGATCAGGCTTTTGGCAAGTAAAGTTATGGACATGTTTTTGGATACAAAGGGGAAAAGGGGGTGTGGATATTATTTACCGGCTTTTCTAAAAATCAAAAGTACCACCATTCTCAATTCTTCATTATTTTAATATATTTGCATCTCGATTGAAGGACAGCGCATGGAAAATTTTGTTGTATCAGCCCGGAAATACAGGCCCGACACTTTTGCCTCGGTAGTTGGCCAGGCCTCTATTACTAATACCCTGAAAAATGCCATTAAAAGCCATCACGTGGCACAGGCCTATCTTTTTTGTGGCCCCAGGGGCGTGGGAAAGACTACCTGTGCCCGGATTTTTGCAAAAACCATTAATTGCCAAAAGCTATCTGATAAAGTAGAGGCTTGCAATGCCTGCGAGAGCTGCAACTCGTTTAACCAGTCACGTGCCTATAACATACACGAGCTCGACGCGGCCTCGAACAACAGCGTGGACGATATCCGCAACCTTATTGACCAGGTGCGGGTGCCCCCGCAAATTGGAAAATATTCCATTTACATCATTGACGAGGTGCACATGCTGTCCCAACAGGCTTTCAACGCTTTCTTGAAAACATTGGAAGAACCGCCTGCCCACGCGATTTTTATTATGGCCACCACCGAGAAACACAAGATATTGCCAACGATACTTTCACGGTGCCAGATTTACGATTTTAACCGGATAAAATTAGAAGACACGGTGGATTACCTGGCCACCATCGCCGAGAAAGAATCCATCCAGTACGAGCGTGAAGCCTTGCACGTGATCGCCCAAAAGGCCGACGGGGCCATGCGCGATGCGCTGTCAATCTTTGACCAGGTGGTTAGTTTTTCTGAGAACGAGATGACTTACCAGAAAGTTATTGATAACCTGAACGTGCTGGATCACGAGTATTTTTTTAGTGTTACCAAAGCTTTTCTGGATAATGACGTGCCATCGGCCTTGTTGATTTTTCACGAGGTGCTGGAGAAAGGTTTTGATGCACACCATTTCATCGGGGGCATTAGCGAACATTTGCGTAACCTCTTGGTATGCCGCAACGATTCTACCTTAAAATTACTTGAGGTTAGTGAATCCATCCGGGCACGGTACAAGGAACAAGTTAGCCTGAGCAGCCCGGAATTTTTGTTCAATGCCCTGAAAATTGCCAATGATTGTGATCTTTCCTATCGAAACAGTAATAATAAACGCTTGCACGTGGAGCTTGCCCTGGTGCAACTTTGTCAGTTAACATTAAAAAAAAAACGGGATGACGAAGTAAAAGAACCGGACGGCAAGTCCGAAAATACTGGTAAACAGGAGGTAAGCCCGGAAGCCGACACGGTGGCCGAGCCCTTGCTTAACAAGAAAAAGGCCATTAAAAAACCCCCTTCCATTTCCATAAAAGAACGGTTAAAACAAACCAACGGAGAGCAAAAACCCGAAAAGCCCGAAGCGAAAGAACCCGAAGTAGAACAAGGCGTCACGGGAAACCAGGAGTTTGACCAGGAGGGTTTGCTGGAAAAATGGAATGAAGTGGCAGGCCAATTTCGTGAGAACGAACCCCGCTTGTACAGCACGCTAACTTCAAGCCAACCCGAGCTGGGAGAGGGATACAAGATCCGTTTCCAGGTAGACAATAGCTTGCAGGAAGAAGCCATCCTGCAAAAGAAAAACGAGATAGAAATTCGCTTGCAGAGGGCTTTGCAAAACGGCCAAATCGATTTGCAGGTCAACGTGAAAGAAACCCAGGAAGGACGGAAATTATACACCGACGAGGATAAGT
>CAZKIR010000251.1:0-6346 GCA_964552835.1 uncultured Bacteroidales bacterium | reverse complement strand
TAAATATAAAATATTGATTATTAATGTTCAACTAAAAATATATTCGAGTGAAAACGCTCAATGTATTAATATTAATCATCTTTTCTTTATTAACAAATTACCCAAGTGGGTTTAGCAAAGAAAAATTCTATCAAGAGAAAAATGTACGGTTAATTATCCTTGCCGATATGGGCAATGAACCCGATGAAGAACAACAAATGATCCACATGCTTACTTGCTCGAACGAGTTCGCTTTGGAAGGCTTGATTGCTGTAACCGGCAAATATCTAAAAACCAATCCACGGCCTGATTTATTCCTAAAACTCATTAATGGGTATGAACAAGTTTTTGAAAACCTAAAACTACATGCCAAAGGATGGCATACCCCGGATTACCTTAGAAGCATCACGGTTTCCGGCCAAGGAAATTATGGCATGGAGGATGTTGGCCCGGGTAAATCAACACCCGGATCCAAGCTTATTGTAAAATCACTGGACAAAAGTGATGACAACCCTATTTGGATAGTTGTTAACGCGGGATCAAATACCCTCGCGCAAGCACTTATTGATTATCAGGAATCACATACTGAAATTGAACTCAAGCATGCAATTGCCAAACTAAGAGTTTTTGAAAATGGGGCACAGGATAATGCCGGGGCATGGATATGTAAAAAATTCCCATCTATCCATTGGATTAGAAGCAATTATCAAACATATGCCTACGGAGGGCCGGGTGGGGATGCCGATGGAGAAGTTGATCAAGATTTAGGCCCTTTTTACTGGGAACCTTTTGATAAGTCCGCGAGTGGTCAAAATCAATGGCTTGATAAAAATGTCAGAAAAGGACATGGTGAACTAGGCGCTCTCTATCCAGAACGATATTGGGGGAATTGGGGTTATGGTTTCATGGAAGGAGGAGGAACAATTCCATGGATAGGTTTAGCCAACAAGGGCCTTTTTAACATTGACCAACCGAATTGGGGAGGTTGGGGCGGAAGGTTCACGGCAGAAAAAGTGCCGGACGTATGGTCACGGCATACAGACGTGAAAAAAGATGAGTTACAATATGCCCCGTTTTTCATGTTCAGGGAAGTAAGCGATACCTGGACTGATCCGAAAACAAAAATTACCTACTGCAATGATTTTGCACCAGTATGGCGATGGAGAAAAGCCATGTACAATAATCAAAAATGCAGGATGGATTGGTGCGTTAAACCTTATAGTGAAGCTAATCATCATCCGGTTGCCGTTTTATTTGGAAATGAAAAAAATAAAACAGTTCATGTTGAAATCTTGCCAGGAGATACCTTAAAACTTGATGCCTCAAATAGCTATGATCCGGATGGCGATTCCCTGTTGTTTTCATGGTGGCAATATGCTGAAGCAGGAACCTATCCGGGAACTATTCTTATCCATAATTCTAATAAAACCAAATCTGCCATTATAATCCCATCGGGTGCAGCCGAAAAAAAAATACACCTTATCTTGGAAGTTCAAGACACGAACACGATAGGTCCATTATTTGATTATAGAAGAGTGGTCATTGATGTTTTAAAACACCACCCTCATCAGTAAAGTTAATAGTGAATTGCAAAAGTACGCCAGAAAAGACACTTTATAACCATGAAATTGATTACTAAATGGAAAAGAACAAAACTTTTTCTATTTTCCTCGAATAAATCGAAAAAGGAAAACTATCCCATTTTTATCGATAAAGACTTTCTTCAAAAAGCTATATTATCTGTTTTTCAAAACTTATCTGACCCTAATTTTGGAATAAAGGAGTTATCCTATGAAATGAATTCGAGCCGTTCTTCATTATACATCAAAATAAGGATACTAACAGGAAAAACAGTTAACGAATTTATCAATTCCATTCGTTTAGAGCAAGCCAAATTATTGCTTAAAAATGAATCTTTAAACATCTCGGAAATTGCTTATAAAGTAGGGTTTAGATCTCATTCCTATTTTACCAAGTGCTTTCATGAAAAATTTGGGAAATCGCCTAAAGAATTCATTAAACGCCAATAATTAGTAAATATTGTTCAGTATAGCCATTAATTATTTGTAAACCTGATTATTGGACGTTGTTTACAGGAAAAAATACTATGTTTAAAACCATTTGGACTATTTTTCACCGGTTTGCAAGCGTAATACGATATATTTGAGGTAAATGAATATCATAACATTTTCCTTGGGCTAATTCACTTATATATGATTTAATCACATTCTATCTAAATAAAAAGAAGCCTGATAAGATAAATGAATATTTAAAATTAAAATCCTTTATTATCATGCAAGACAGAATCATATACAATACACCAAACTACATAAATCATTTTTTGCCTGGAAGATAGGTAAACTTGTCGGCGATTTTTAATATAAAATAATCCCCGGCAAGTAAAATTTACACACATGATACCAAAAAAAAGGTTCTTGTTAAACCTTAATTCTTTTATCAAGCAATCCATTATTAATCAAAACTATTTAAGATGAAAAAAATAATATTACTATTTTGTGGAATTCTATTGTTTTCTTTAGGATTTTCACAATCAACAGGCACGATACTCAGGGAGTATTGGACAGATATCGGGGGCAGTGAGGTTTCCAATCTTACCAGTCACGCTGATTTTCCAGATAATCCAACAGGAAGCGAGGAATTAACATCATTTGAAGCCGGTTCTGATGGAGATGAATATGGTGCAAAAATAAGCGGGTACCTGCATCCCGGTTCTTCAGGGAATTATACTTTTTGGCTAGCAAGTGACAACAGCAGTGAATTATGGTTAAGCACGGATGACAATCCGGCTAATGCCGTTCTAATAGCCTCTGTTTCAGGAAGCACCAATTCTCAGGAATGGGATAAATACACGAGCCAGCAATCAAGTAATATCAGTTTAACTTCTGGCCAAGTATACTATATTAAAGCTTTGCACAAAGAAGAATGGGGTGGTGATCATGTTGAAGTTGCCTGGGAAGGGCCGGGTATATCCCAGCAAATTATTGATGGTTCTTATCTATCTGTAAATAATAGCGGAGGCAATGCAAACCCAAGTGTTAACATAACAACCCCTTCCGAAGGAACTTCATATAACGAAGGGGATAACATTACAATCACAGCTGATGCTTCTGATAGTGATGGCACTATTTCTAAAGTTGAATTTTATGAAGGTTCAAATAAACTTGGTGAAGACACCAACAGCCCTTATTCATATGATTGGCTAAATGTTCCCTCAGGTAGTTATAGCTTAACTGCAAAAGCGATCGATAATGAAAGTGCGGAATCAACTTCATCAGCGGTAGGCATTACAATAAGCGATACCACTAGTAGCAGTTTTAGCGATTGGATAGATGATTTTAATGATTTAAACGATTGGACGGTTACTTCCGGTAGCCCGGTAATAACAAACGGAGAATTAGATATTTCCCACCAAACAGTCGTTATGGGTTCTTCTACTATTGATATCTCCGGTTCGTCCTCCGTGAACATCGAAGTTATTGCAGAAGGGGTTGACCCTACTGTTATGGAAGACGCTGATTATTTGAAGGTACAATATTCAATCGATGGTGGCGCCGATCAAGATATTATCAATTTGACTAATGGCTTTTCCCGTCAAACTTTTACCGAAAATGGAGTATCAGGGAACAACCTGGTGATAAAAATTGATGCATATACTTCATACGGCGATGAACATTACTTGATCGATAAAATCAGTGTAACCGGCGATGGGAGTGTAATTAATGTCACCGGGGTTTCACTTGACCAATCATCCCTTGCCCTGGAAGAAGGAGAAAATGCACAATTAACCGAAACAGTTTCACCATCTGATGCCACGGATAAATCCGTTACATGGTCATCAAATAACACGGCCATTGCAACCGTTGACGCAAATGGCCTGATCACAGCTGTTTCTGCAGGTTCTACAACAATCATAGTAACTACAAATGACGGGGGTTTTACGGATAATTGTGATGTGACAGTGAATGAACCAGCAAATCAATCGCCAAGTATTTCTATTACAAACCCGGGAGATGGCAGTATATTCACAGAAGGGACAACCATTACAATCACAGCTGATGCTTCTGATAGTGATGGCACTATTTCTAAAGTTGAATTTTATGAAGGTTCAAATAAACTTGGTGAAGACACCAACAGCCCTTATTCATATGATTGGCTAAATGTTCCCTCAGGTAGTTATAGCTTAACTGCAAAAGCGATCGATAATGAAAGTGCGGAATCAACTTCATCAGCGGTAGGCATTACAATAAGCGATACCACTAGTAGCAGTTTTAGCGATTGGATAGATGATTTTAATGATTTAAACGATTGGACGGTTACTTCCGGTAGCCCGGTAATAACAAACGGAGAATTAGATATTTCCCACCAAACAGTCGTTATGGGTTCTTCTACTATTGATATCTCCGGTTCGTCCTCCGTGAACATCGAAGTTATTGCAGAAGGGGTTGACCCTACTGTTATGGAAGACGCTGATTATTTGAAGGTACAATATTCAATCGATGGTGGCGCCGATCAAGATATTATCAATTTGACTAATGGCTTTTCCCGTCAAACTTTTACCGAAAATGGAGTATCAGGGAACAACCTGGTGATAAAAATTGATGCATATACTTCATACGGCGATGAACATTACTTGATCGATAAAATCAGTGTAACCGGCGATGGGAGTGTAATTAATGTCACCGGGGTTTCACTTGACCAATCATCCCTTGCCCTGGAAGAAGGAGAAAATGCACAATTAACCGAAACAGTTTCACCATCTGATGCCACGGATAAATCCGTTACATGGTCATCAAATAACACGGCCATTGCAACCGTTGACGCAAATGGCCTGGTTACTGCTGTTTCTGCAGGTTCTACAACAATCATAGTAACTACAAATGACGGAGGGTTTACGGATAATTGTGATGTGACAGTAAATGAACCAGCAAGTTCAGATTCGTGCGATGCACCCATCTCACAAACCTTATCAGTAATCGAAGATTCCTGGGTTGGCGAAGATACGCCGGGTACAAATCACGATGGCACCACTGATCTTGAATGTGGCAAAGATACTGATAATTCAAAATCACGTGAAGTATACCTTAAATATGATATAAGCAGCATAGAAGATTATATTTGTTCTGCTTCTTTAGATTTAACTGCATCGGTTAAAAGCGATGATGGTTGGACACCTATGGACAGCATTCAAATTGAGGCTTATGGGGCATCAAATTCATGGTCAGAGACTTCTATCACGTGGGATAACAAGGCTACTGTCTCAACCAGTTCTTTGGGTGAGGCCTGGGTTGATGCGTCGTCTCAAGATCATCGATTAAAAGGAAATTCAGCCATGGCCAATTATCTGAATAATGCGGTTGATAATTCCCAAACCGAAATTACTTTTATAATCAAAGGTAAAAATAATACCCCAAATTCACGGATTTGGATTTCTGATAAAGGATGGATAGCCGCTAAACTCAATGTCTCAGAAATGGATGTTACAGCACCCCAATTTATTAGCGGATATCCTCAAACATCAACTATTGAAGCAACAACAGTAGATATTTTGGTTCAATTAGATGAAGCAGGTACGGCTTATTGCCTGGAAGTAGCAGACGGTGCACCGGCCCCATCATTAAGCGAGATTATGACAAATGGGATAAATATTGATGTAAATAGCCCTAATACTGAATATACAGGCACAATTCTTGGATTAAGCCCGGAAACTGCTTATGACATTCACGTGGTGGCCGAGGATGAAACGGGTAATGTTATGACTACTGCTGAAATGTTAGATGTTGAAACAGAAGCGTCCGACCTGACAGCTCCAGCATTCATTTCAGGCTACCCGGATATAACAGGAATAGGAAGCTCTATGTTTACCATTAATGTCCAGTTAGATGAACCTGGCACTGTATTTTATCTGGTCGAGGACGATGGTGATCCAGCTCCCTCTGTTTCTACGCTATTAAGTACCGGCACTGAAATTTCAGTATTATCTGCAAATAGCACGGTTTCAGAAACCGTCTCAGGCCTAACGGCGGAAACCTCTTATGATGTATATTTTGTCGCTCAGGATGATGAACCAACGCCTAATGTGCAATCAAATTCTGTTAAAAAAGATATTACAACAACAGCTCAGAATGATGATTATTTGCCAGATATAACGGTTCATAACCCGCTTGAAATAACTCAAGGAGGTGTTTATGAAAACTTAAAAGTAAACAGTACCAATTATGATACACCAGCAATTAAAATCCTGACTGATGAACCTGTTACAATCAGAAATTGCGTTATCTCAGGTACAGGCAATGTTGTTTATTGTAATTACTCAGGTTTTAAAATTACCATGGAGCATAACTATATC
>CAZKIR010000250.1:0-6363 GCA_964552835.1 uncultured Bacteroidales bacterium | reverse complement strand
GATAGCCCTTTTTCTTGCAATTTGAGGGGTTTCCTTGGCCACTTTCTTGGCTTCCGACATGTACTTGGGAGTGGCATACGCGTCGGTAATGTCAACCAGTTGCAAGTATTCTTTTGCATCTTTCACGATCAGGTTTTGTGCCTCGTGCAAGATATCAATCATTTCATCTTCGTTCTTGACCCCCTTGTAATCTACAAACAGGATTTCTTTCCCGTTATGGTTAATTTTACTAATTCCCGGCATGGTTTTATAATTTATAAAAGTTTAATTATTAGACAATTACATTAAGATAAATTTATATACAAGGTAAAATTTTCCGCGAATAAATTTTACATCTTTTCCACCCATTTCTTCGCGTTCGCGAAGGCCTCCAGCCATGGGCTAAGCTGATCGTTTTTCCTGTTTTCCGGGTAATACGCCCATTGCCAGGGTAATATGGCTCTTTCCAGGTGGGGCATCATGGCCAGGTGCCTGCCATCGTCAGAGACAAGGGCCGCTGCATTATATGCCGAGCCGTTCGGGTTGCCAGGATACCCGTGGCAGGTGTATTTTACCGGAATATTGTATTCGTTTTCCGTTTCTTGTAATGTAAATTTTCCTTCCCCGTGGGCCACCCATATGCCCAGTCGGCTTCCTGAAAGGCTTTTGAGCATTACCGAGTGGTTTTCTAAAATGTCCACGTTCAGGAAATGGGATTCGAACTTCCCGGAATCATTGTGCTGCATTTTTGCTTTCCCGGGTTTACCGGGGTACAATAGGCCAAGCTCTACCATTAATTGGCAACCGTTGCAAATGCCAAGGCTCAGGGTATCTTCGCGGGCGTAAAAATTTTCAAGCGCTTCCTTGGCCTTGGGATTGTAAAGAAAAGCCCCTGCCCATCCCTTGGCAGAGCCTAGCACGTCAGAATTGGAAAACCCGCCCACGAATACGATGAAATGGATGTCTTCCAAGGTCTCCCGGCCGGAAATCAAATCGGTCATGTGCACGTCTTTCACGTCGAAGCCCGCCAGATAAAGAAAGTAAGCCATTTCCCGGTCGCCGTTTACCCCTTTTTCCCTAATGATAGCCGCTTTTATGCCGCTTTTTTCCTTTCGCGAGGGCTGCAGCCCATGGTCGGCAAATTGCCCCTTAAACCCATCAGGAAATGTAAAATTAAGCGAATGGCCCTTGAAATTTTTGAAACGCTCCAGGGCAAGCTTTTCACCGCTTTGTTTTTGATCCAGCAAGTAGGAACTCTTGTACCAGGTGTCGCGTAACTTGTTCACGTCAAGCGAAAGGGTTTGGCCCCCCAGGGCAATATGGCAATCCCTTTGGAGGTTTACCTCGCCGAGCAGGTGGTAGTGTACCCCGTTGGCCTCCAGTTTGGCAACCAGCTCTTCTTGGTTGGCGGTTTGTACTACCACGGCCGGGTTTTCGCTGAACAAAATTTTTACCGGGTCGTCTTCTTTAAAACTGTCCAGTTTTATGTTCGCTCCGGTTTGATTATCGGCAAAGAGCATCTCGAGTAAGCAGGTAACCAGCCCGCCTGCTGAAACATCGTGCCCGGCCAGGATTTTTTCTTCTTTGATAAAATTTTGCAAGGTGTTAAAGGCATTGATAAAATAAGCCGGGTCTTTCACGATGGGCGCTTCTTCGCCAATCTTGTTCAAAGCCTGGCCTAAACTACTGCCACCCAACTCAAGGGGACATGATGAAAAATCGATATACACCAGGTGGCTGCCTTTTTTAGCTTTAACCACGGGGGTTATCGTTTTCCGGAAATCGTTTACCTCGCCCACGGTAGAAACAATAACCGTGCCGGGCGCCATGACTTTTTTCCCGTCAGGGTACTTTTGTGTCATGGAGAGGGAATCCTTCCCGGTTGGGATATTGATGCCCAAGGCCAGGCAGAAGTCGCTCATGGATTTCACGGCACGGTACAAGCGGGCATCCTCACCTGGGTTTTTGGCCGGCCACATCCAGTTGGCGCTAAGGGATACCCCTTCAAGGCCATATTCAAGGGGTGCCCATACCATGTTGGTCAGTGCCTCGGCCACGGCCAGTACGGAACCTTTGCCACTGTCAATAATGCCGGCCACGGGGGCATGTCCGATAGAGGTGGCTATTCCTTTATAGCCCGTGTAATCCAAAGCCATCACGGAAACATCGTTTAGCGGGAGTTGTAAGGGGCCGGCTGTTTGCTGGTGGGCTACCCGGCCGGTCACCGAGCGGTCCACCTTGTTCGTTAGCCAATCCTTGCATGCCACGCCCTCGAGTTGCAGCACGTCTTCCAGGTATTTTTCTATTTGTTCGGCCTGGTATTTCAATCCTTGATATTGTTTTTGGAGAAGTTTGTCGCGCAGGATGGTACGGGGCGGTTTCCCGAACAAGTACTCGAGTTTAAGGTCGATGGGGTCGTTTTCGCCCTTGCTTTTAAACGTGAGGCGGTGATCACCGGTAATTTTGCCCGCGTCGTAAAGGGGCGCTCGTTCGCGCCGGGCAATGTTTTCCAGCAATTTCATATCTTTTTCTTTCATCACCAGGCCCATGCGCTCTTGCGACTCGTTCCCGATGATTTCCTTCATGGAGAGGGTGGGATCGCCAAGGGGTAATTTTTCAATTTCTATCACCCCGCCGGTTTCTTCTACCAGTTCAGAAAGGCAGTTCAAGTGGCCACCTGCCCCGTGGTCGTGAATGGACACGATGGGGTTGTCGTTTAACTCGGCCAACGCGCGAAGGGCATTGTACACTCTTTTTTGCATCTCGGGATTTGCCCTTTGCACGGCGTTCAGTTCCAGGTTCGAGCTGTATTCGCCCGTGTCAACCGACGATACGGCCCCGCCGCCCATGCCAATCCGGTAATTGTCGCCGCCCATCACCACTACACGGTCATCTTTGCCCGGGGTATCTTTGACAGCGTCTTGTTTTTTACCGGTGCCCACGCCCCCGGCCAGCATGATGACCTTGTCGAACCCGAGGGTTACCTCCCCTTCCTGGTGCTCGAAGGTAAGCAAGCTGCCACAAATAAGGGGCTGGCCAAACTTGTTGCCAAAATCACTTGCCCCATTCGAAGCTTTTATCAGGATTTGGGCAGGGGTTTGGTACAGCCATTTACGTTCAGGGATGTTTTTTTCCCAGTTCCTGTTGTTTTCTGTTCGCGGGTAGGAGGTCATGTACACGGCCGTGCCTGCCAATGGGATGCTGCCCTTGCCCCCGGCCATGCGGTCGCGTATTTCGCCGCCCGAACCCGTGGATGCCCCGTTAAAGGGTTCCACTGTAGTGGGAAAGTTATGGGTTTCTGCCTTGAGCGAAAGGATGGAAGGGATTTTCCTGCATTCAAAATAATCCGGCTTATCTTGCGAGGCCGGGGCAAATTGTTCCAGTTCAGGGCCATCTATAAAAGCCACGTTGTCCTTGTAGGCAGAGATGACACGGTTCAGGTTTTGCCTGGTGGTTTTTTTGATTAGCTCGAACAAGGATTCGGGTTGTTCTTCACTGTCAAGGATAAACGTCCCGTTGAATATCTTGTGGCGGCAATGCTCGGAGTTTACCTGGGAAAAACCAAACACCTCGCTGTCTGTTAGTTTTCGGCCAACAAGACGGGAAACGGATTCGAGGTACCCGATCTCGTCCACGCTAAGGGCCAGGCCCTCTTTTATGTTGTAAGCGGCAATGTCGTCGATATACCGGACAGGCTCGGGCTTGATATCAATGTGGAATATATCCTGGGAAATATTCTCGTACACGGATTGGAGCATGGGATCGCGCGGGGCGTCTTTGCCCGGTACCCGGAAAAATTCCTCGATACGCTGGATGCCCTGGATGCCCATGTTTTGTGTAATTTCCACTGCGTTGGTGCTCCAGGGGGTGATCATTTCCTTGCGCGGGCCAATAAAGAAGCCTTTCAAGACGGTTTTCTTAACTGGTGAAGCTTCCCCGAACAACCAGCTAAGTTTTTGGCTGTTTTCTTCGTTGATTTTTTCTTGATGTTCTACAAGGTAGTATTTGTCAGCTTTGCCTTGAAAAAATGATATCATGGTACATGTCGTTTAGTAGGGCAAAGGTAGCTAATTTGGGTGAATTTTTGTTTTAAAAGCTTCTCTCCTGTTTGGAAATGTGTGGATAAAATCGTTATTTCGTGCCTTTTCTACATGCAAAAATAAATTTTGATGGAGAAAATCAGGTATAGGAAACTGGGAAAAAATGATTTAGAGCTAATCGTTGAATACCGGGTTATTTTTTTACGTGAACTGCAAGGGCAATATCCTGTCGAGGTAGAAGAAAAACTCCGTGAAGTCCTCACAAGCTATTTCCAGAAAGCATTGAATGATCGTTCTTTTATCGGTTGGGTGGCTGAAGATGGAATAAAACCCGTGGGATTTGGAGGAATGGTGATCCATCAGATACCGGGGAATTTGAAGTTGGTGAACGGGTGGGGCGGTTATGTGCTAAACATGTACACCGTGCCCGGCTACCGTAAAAAAGGAATTTGCAACGAGATATTGAACCGGTTTATTGATGAAGGCAAGCGGTTGGGCTTGTGCAAAATATACTTGAACGCGTCGGGGGACGGCATGGAAATATACCGGAAAAATGGATTTACCGAACCAGATTTAAAAGAGATGGAATTGAAATTAACTTAACTTACCCCTTGGCTCTTATTCCATGTTTTGGATCATTGAGCCTGGTCTAAAAAGCATCTTTATTGCCAAACTCGGTGTTGTCGAGAATTTTTGATTCCTCATTAACAAGCAGTTAACTGCGGTTCAAAAATTCTCTCCGCCTTGATTTTGACAAAAATATACCTTTTTATACTGGGCTCATCATTTGTTCGGCAAACTTTTTCATATCCTGGTAATGTGAACCTTTCCAGTATATTTTTCCGCAGCCAGCGCATTGGTAAAAAGCATCATAATATTTCCGGGTGCCGGGGGGTAGTTTGCCTAGGATTTTATTCTTTTCCACTGCTTTAATCACGCCATTGCACTCGGTGCACCGTGAAAAGAGTTTTATTTCTTTTATCAGCTTGTATTGCTGTATCACTTCTTTTAGCTGTTGCCGGGGGTTGCTGTTTCGTATCCAGTAAGCGTAACGGGTTTTGTTGTATTTCAGGATGCCCTTGTCACGGGTCAGGATAACGCGGCTTTGCTGCTTGGCTTTTTCTACTATTTCCGCGTCGGCCAGGTTGTTACGGTAAAAGGTGTCAAACCCGAGTTGCCTGAGGTATCGCGCCAGCTTGCCCAAGTGCACGTCAAGGATGAACCGTGGCGGCCTGCCGGGCGTGGGCATGCTTTCATGGACGGGGAAAGGAAACACTTCTATTTTGTCCTTGTCTCGCAAGTGGTATTCCATCGGGGCTATTTGGTGGTTTGCCCAAATGGTTTTTACTTCCACGTGGGGCACGCCCATGGCTTCCATGGCATCTTTCACGGTGGGCTTACCGGAAAAGGGGTAAAGGACGGGGGCATCGGTCTTTCCCGGGCGTAAAAAATCGGTAAGTTGGGCATGAAAACGAAACCAAGCTTTTTTTGTTTTTTCCATCCGCGAACTTTTTTTTGTTCATACCGGAAAGGTATAAAAAAATGCTTAGGTTTGCCAGTTGAACGAGGGTGTGGGTAGAAGCTACCTTGAAACAAGCAGATAATAAGATCAGGGTGTGTAATAAAAAGAATTTTACAAATGAACTATTTTTAATTAATTAAATAGTGGCTTATTAGTACTAACTGATCAATAAAAAAATGAAAAAATATCCATTATATCCCTGTTAATATTTGCCATAACCCTTTTGGGTGCAAATGCACAAAAATTCACTATTGAAAGTTCGAAGAAAAGCCTAACGATTTAGCAGCAAGGCGTTACCCACGTACCGACTAAAACGACGAGCATTGTGCTTTAATTAAAGCGCTTACACTTGTAAAAGGAGTGAAATTTGATGCCAATTGCTGAAATATTAAAGGATGTTGGAAGCCCGCTGGAAGCGGGCTGGGCTATCTGCACATAATATCCTGTAACCCCTGGTTAAAACCGGGGGATTAAAGAACATGAGAATAGCCCCCAATTTCAACTGGGGGTTAAAAGAATATAACGACTGTTTTTAGCCGGCTTCTCAAGAAAATGAATAATTGGGTAATATGAAAAAAAAACCTAAGATGATTCCCCGAGAAGCCCGCTGGGTGATCGTGAGCGAGGATCCTATACCCATATCTTTTACCTTTAATCTAAATCAAAAAAAATAGAGTATCCAATCGGTACCCGTGATTTTTTATCATGTCATTAAATGATACAATTTAAAACAGCAGTTAAAGAGATTAGTTCCACCAGCCTGAAGGCTAGTGATATTCTTAAAAGTCAATATTAAATTTGACGGGAGGTGATTAGATGCTC
>CAZKIR010000249.1:0-6364 GCA_964552835.1 uncultured Bacteroidales bacterium | reverse complement strand
TTTCTTTTACCAAAGTACTAGAACATATAATAAATAAAATATATAAGATGGGTTCCAAAGCTGGCAAAGAAAGAAACAATAAGTTGAAAGCTTCCCGGCTAACAAGCACCAAATAGCAAACAAATTTTATATCGCTGTATCAATTAACAAATACCATAAACATCGATTGGTGATTATAAAAACTTGATAATCTAATTATTAATTAAAAAATACGCGGGTGAAAAAAACATTAATCCATATTTACACTGGCGATGGCAAGGGAAAAACCACCGCCGCCACGGGTTTGGCAACCCGTGCACTGGCCCATGGAATGAAGATATGCTATGCATCGTTTCATAAAAATCCAGACAAGCAAGGCCCAACCGAGGTAAAAATCCTCGGGAAACTAGGGGCAACAATCCATGTTTTCGCGAAAGAACATTCCTTGTTCAACAAAGCTGCCAGCAAAGAAGAAATATCCTTGCAGGTCCTGGAAGGATTAAAATTATTGGAAAAAGAAATAAAAACAGGGAAATTTGACCTCCTCATCCTGGATGAAGTGATCATATCAGTCCGTGACGGTTATTTGCCCGAGGAAAATCTCTTGCAGTTCATGAAAAACAAACCGGACAACCTTGAACTCGTGATGACAGGCAGGGGGGCTACCCCAAGGATAATTGAACAGGCTGATTACGTGAGCAATATATGCAAAACAAAACATCCATTCGATAAAAACATGCCAGCACGTGAAGGAATTGAATATTAGAAACTACAAATCCAGGTCCTTTAAATGGTTACTTTTTACCATCTTGCTCATGTTTATCTTAACGGGGGCCATACTGCTCTCCCTTTCCGTGGGAGAAATTACCATCCCCTTGTGGGATATACCGGGCATTCTCGAAAACGGCCAAAGCATCGAGTACACCATCTTACAAAAAATACGGTTTCCCAGGATATTATTGGGATTGGCAGTAGGCGGCTCGTTAAGCCTGGCTGGCGTTTGCTTGCAGGGCATTTACCGCAACCCCCTGGTAGAGCCTTACACCCTGGGCATATCAGGCGGGGCGGCACTGGGCGTGGCCCTGGTAATCATTTTCGGGCTGCACCGTGCCATGGGAAGTTTCATGTTGCCCTTTTTCGGTTTCATTGGTTCATTGGTAATCATCGTGTTGATATACACCTTGAGTTCCCGGGGCGGCAGGATTCACATGCAACGCATGCTCCTGATAGGGGTCATGATAAGTTTCATTATGTCCTCTGTCATGATGTTCCTGATGGCCATTACCTCTGCCGAAAACCTTCACGGGATCATTTTCTGGATGATGGGTTCCCTGGACGAACCAAACCTTACCCTGATACAAGTTGCTTTCGGGGTTTCCGTCGCGGGCTTGATCCTTTCTTATTTTTTCGCCCGCCCCTTGAACGCGTTACGGCTGGGAGAGGCAAAAGCCCGTCACCTGGGCATAAATACCGAAATAAGCCTGCGGGCCCTTTTTATAATGGCTAGCCTGCTAACAGGCATTTCAGTAGCGGTGGCAGGGGTCATCGGGTTTGTTGGCCTGATCATTCCCCACTTGGCCCGCTTGATCGTGGGCACTGACTACAGGATATTGCTGATTAGCTCGTTCCTGGGCGGCGGGGCTTTCGTTATCTTGTCAGACTTGCTTGCCCGCACCGTGATTGCCCCCAACGAGTTGCCCATTGGTGTAATTACCGGCATTATCGGGGGCACCGTGTTTGTCGTGGTATTAAGCAGGAATAACATGAAAACAATTTAATCTGCCAAAATTCCATGTTACAAGTTAAAAACCTACAATGCGGTTACAAGAAAAAATTTTATCTCTCAGGGGTAAGTTTCGATACCTTGAAGGGAAGCTTCACGGGCATTATAGGCCCTAATGGCTCAGGTAAAACCACCCTTTTCAGGGGCATCACGGGCGAACTGGGCATCGAAAAGGGCTCTATTCTGCTAGATGGAAAAGACTTAACACGCTTTGGCCATAAAGAAAAAGCCCGCGACCTGGCCATCGTTACACAGGATGTGGAAAAGGCCGCCATCCCGGTGGAAGACTACGTGTTAATGGGCCGTATGCCGTACCGCAAACCCTTGCAATTTTTTGAAACCGACGAGGACCACCAGATAGCGGAAAAATACCTGAGATTGACCGATGTATATCACCTCAAGGAAAAATTCCTCTATGAGCTCAGCGGGGGCGAACAGCAACTGGTCTCCATCGCCCGGGCGTTGACACAGGAACCCAAGCTGCTATTGCTCGACGAGCCTACCTCGCACCTGGACATTACCCATCAGTTACAAATATTAAATTTAATTCAACGCCTTAGCCACGAGCTGGGGATAACGGTTTTGATGATCATCCATGATTTAAATCTCGCCTCCGAGTATTGTGATTACCTGATCATGCTGGATAATGGAAAAGTACATGGTAAAGGCACGCCCAACGAGATAATCAATTACAAGGTCATCGAGGAAGTGTACAACACCGTGGTAATCACCCAACAAAACCCCTTGTCAAAGAGGCCGGCCGTGTTCCTGGTTTCAGAAAAAATCCTGAAACATGTAGAAGAAACCAAAAAATAATTTTATTTTTGCAGCCACGTTGGTTCTTTATCCATTTATCATGGATTAAAGTTAAAAAAGGGAATCCGGTGCTCTCGACCATAGCGTTGAGAAATTCCGGAGCTGTCCCCGCAGCTGTAAGTTCATTAATAGTCTTTTGCCCTTCATGCCACTATCCTAACCGGGTGAATGCCCGGTGAAGATGGGAAGGCTTCAAAAGACAGAACAAGCCAGAAGACCTGCCACACGTGATTAATTTGTAGCTTTCGGGCGAAAAGCGAAGGATATGATTTCACGATTGTATTCACTACCTTTTCTTTTCCCGTAAATATAAATGATTTTTTATCATTAATATTTATTTGATAATGAGGATTTTAATCATAACCTGCTGGTTAATGCCTTTCCTGGTAAATGCCCAGGTAGTACTGGTAGATTCCGTGTATGGTATGGAAGAAATTATCGTGGTAAGCAATCGGTTAACTTCTGTCCAAACCGGCAGTACCGTGGAATTCTACGATTCGGGCCTCGTGGCTCGGTACAAGAACGAATCCCTGGCGGTCCTGCTAATGGAACAATCCGGGATTAATTTACGAACATATGGCCCCGGCGGCTTATCAAACCCTTCCACAAGGGGCGGGGGATCAGCCCATACCGCCATCGTGTGGAACGGGCTGAACTTGCAAAGCCCCATGGACGGGAGCGCGAACCTTTCAAACATTCCTATGAGCGCCCTTTCCGAAGCCTACGTGCAATACGGGGGTGCCAGCACGCTATACGGTAGCGGGGCCATGTCGGGCGTGATCCATTTAGGCGAAAACAACGTCTTGGAAGAAAACAACCACTTGCAAATCAATTCTTCTATAGGCAGTTTCAATAACAGGAACTTGGGCGTATCGGCTAAAACCGGCAACCAATCCTTGGGTATCTCGCTGAATGCCTTTTATGGCAAAACAGACAATGATTTCTCCTTTACCAATAATACAAAATACGGGAACCCCACGGAAACCATGAAAAACGCCGGGGCTAAGCATTACGGCTTTGTCCTGGACAACGGGATCAAGTTAAAAGACCAATCCCAACTACAGGCTTCCATTTGGTACCAACATCATAACAAAAATATCCAATCCTTGATGACCGATTATAATAAAAGCCGCGCTAACCAATTGGACAATAACCTGAGGGCCGTGTTAAAATGGGAAAAACGAATAAACAACCTCGTGGTTAATTACAAGAGCGGCTTGTTACGTGGTGAAATCAACTATCATAACCCTTCTATCGCGGATTCTACAAGCCACAGCAATTCATTATCACTGGTGCAAGACGCGGAATGCAAGTATTACATAAGCCGTTCCCATTTTATTAACGCGGGGGTAAACTACGTTCATGAAAAAGGCAGAGCCACGGGATACGATGGCAAACCAGAAAGGAACAGGATATCTGCCTATCTTTTTCACAAGTTTAACATACATGAAAGGCTTAGCCTGCTTACCACCATCCGTAACGAGTATTTTAACCGTCAGTTTACCCCCCTGGTGTTTTCAGAAGGATTTGAATGGAAAGTATCACCGGGCATAATATTAAACGGGAACCTGGCAAAAAATTACCGCGTGCCAACCATGAACGATCTTTACTGGGGAGCAGGGCATTATGCCGAAGGAAACGAGAACTTGAAACCGGAATCGAGTTGGACGGCTGAACTTGGTTACAAACGGAATACTGATCGGGACATGCTGCATAGCCGAAATAGCATCAATGGTTTCTACAATATTATTGACAATTGGATTATTTGGCTGCCTGGTGAAAACGGCAAATGGACGCCCACGAACAAGAAAAAGGGGGTAAGCTATGGCCTGGAGGTAAAAACCCGGAACCAATACCGGCTTTCATCGGCCAACTCTTTTCATTTCAATGCTTTTTACCATCTTACCTTCTCGAAATATATTGAAGGCCAGGGAAAAAACCTATATGATGGAAAACCCATGCTGTACACGCCCGTACATAAAACCACTTCATCCCTGTCCTGGAAATACCGGGATCTAAGCCTTGGCCTAAGCCATCAATTCGTGGGCCCGAGGTATTACGACGAATCCCATACTTTGAAACCATATCAACTGGGAAACATTACATTAGGGTATACCTACACGCTAGAAGACCATCGATTGAATATCAACTTCAAGCTAAAAAATGTTTGGGACACACCATACCAGGTGATGGCTTTTTACGCCATGCCGGGCCGAAATTATTTATTGTCCATTTCATGGAACATGAATCATTAAACAATTTTAAATTTATAAACTAAAAATCAACATCATGAAAAAATTTTATTACTCTTACCTCGCGGGTTTGTTAATACTCGCCATGTTTTCTGCATGCGAAAAAGATAACAACAACGATGTACCCGGGAAATACGAAAACGGTGCCCTTGTCCTTAACGAGGGGTCCATGGGAAACAGCAATGCTTCGGTCAGTTTTCTTGATGCAGAAAAAGACAGCATTAGCCTTGAGATTTTTAACACGGAAAACGAGAGGCCCCTTGGCGATGTGCTGCAATCAGCCTATATAGCAGAAGAAAGCGCGTACCTTATCCTCAACGGTTCCAACAAGATCGAGGTGGTGAACTCAAAAGATTTTACTGAAAAAGGCCTGGTAATTGGGCTTGCTAGCCCCCGCTACATGACCATTGCAAACAAAACGGGCTATGTTACCGAATGGGGCACTGGAATGGGCAATCAAGTAAAAATATTCGATATCAACAACTTGTCTATTACCGACAGCGTTGAGGTTGGCATGGGCCCAGAAGATATTAAACAATTCAATAGCATGGTATGGGTTGCCAATAGTGGCGGATGGGGAGTTGACTCCACCCTTTCGGTAATCGATCCCGCCGACAACAGCGTGAAAAAAACGATCCAGGTAGCCCACAGCCCCCGCGAAATGGTGCAAGACGCGAACGGTGACGTGTGGGTGCTTTGCTATGGCAAAATAGAATACGATGCCAATTATGCTATCGTGGCAGAAAGCCCTTCTAAACTGGTCCAAATTTCATCTACCGATTATACGGTCAAAAAAGAAATCCTTATCAGCCAAACCATGCACCCGGGCCACCTGGACATAGGAAAAGACGGGAAAAACTTGTATTACGGTGGCGGATACGGGTTTTCCGGTATTTATAAGGTCAACATCAATGATACAAAAGTACCCGAGAATGCCCTCATCGCGGATAAATATTTCTATGGTTTTAACATAGACCCCGAAAACGGCGATATCTATGGCTTAGAAGCCCCATCGTTCACAGAAGCGGGCAGTTTAACCGTTTATTCTGCCGAGGGCGAAGCCAAAGCCACCTACACCGTGGGCATCGGGCCAAATGGAGTAGTATTTAATTAGAAACCACTTATAAAGTCGAAAATTCTCGAACATAAATTCTTTTTCATGGGAATTCAATGATATTTTTCCTACATCAGTGCTCAATTTATTATATCATTGAATTCCTTTTTTTTTAATCCATACGATACACTATGGAAAAAGAAGTTCTCCTCATAACGGGAGGCAAAAGGTCAGGCAAAAGCTCTTTCGCGCGAAGCCTGGCCTTAGCTGTTACTGATAGCCCCGCGTACCTGGCTACTGCCCGGGTCCTGGACCAGGACTTTCAAGATCGCGTGCAACGCCACAAGCAAGAACGTGACGAGCGTTGGACAACCATCGAGGAAAGTGTGCATATCGGCCAGGTACCCCTTGAACAAGAAGTGGTGGTACTCGATTGTGTCACCCTCTGGCTCACCAACATCTTTCTTGACAACGAGGGAC
>CAZKIR010000248.1:5841-6395 GCA_964552835.1 uncultured Bacteroidales bacterium | reverse complement strand
GGGGCATGACCCCGTCATGGCCAAGGTAAACAGTTTTTTTACCAACTCGGGCCTTGGGATGTACGATGTCGTGAAAACCCTGGATTATACCGATCAGCTAAACCAGATAACCATTCCTGCTTTATTGATCTGGGGCAAGTATGACATGGTGGTACCGGCCGAGCTGGGCAGGCAAGCTTATGACAAGTTAGGGAGTAGCACGAAAGAACTCGTTATTTTCGAGAACTGTGGCCATAGCCCCATGTTGAATTTCCCGATTGGTTTCGCGGATACCGTGCTGGATTTTATTGGTAGGACGAATTAATTTTTTGCCCGTGGCGGTCAAGGCCTTTTATTTCCTCCTGAAAAACACCCTTACCGGGACACCGGTAAAATTAAAATGTTGTCTGAGCTGGTTTTCCACGTAACGTTTGTAGGGTTCCTTCACGTATTGCGGAAAATTGCAATACAAAGCGAAGGAAGGGGCATAGGTTGGCAATTGCACCACGTATTTAACCTTCACGTATTTTCCCTTGTAGGCAGGGGGCGGGTAATTTTCTATGGCTTTTAGCATC
>CAZKIR010000248.1:0-5831 GCA_964552835.1 uncultured Bacteroidales bacterium | reverse complement strand
ATCACCTCGTTCAGTGCCGGGGTGGGTATTTTTTGTTTCCGGTTATCGTGCACTTCAATGGCTGTTTCCAATACCTTGTGTATCCGTTGTCGCGATATGGCCGAGGTAAAAATAACGGGCACGTCGGTAAAGGGGGCCAAGCGTGATTTCACGGCTTCCTTGTATTGCTTGGCCGTGTTTGATTCTTTTTCAACCAGGTCCCATTTATTGATCAATACCACGATGCCCTTGTGGTTTCGTTGGATAAGGTGAAAAATGTTTAAATCTTGCGATTCAACGCCCAGGGTAGCATCTATCAGGAGCAGGCACACGTCGGCATTTTCGATGGAGCGGACCGAACGCAACACGGAGTAAAATTCAAGGTTTTCCCGTACTTTGCCTTTTTTTCTCAGGCCAGCAGTATCTACTAGCAAAAAATCATGCTTGTATTTCTGGTACCTTACAAAAATGGAATCGCGGGTAGTGCCCGAGATGGGCGTCACGATGTTGCGTTCCTCGCCAATCAGACTGTTGATAAGGGATGATTTGCCCACGTTGGGTCTTCCCACCACGGCCAATTTTGGTAGTTTATCTTCTTCCCCGGTCAGGTTTTCTTGGCTGGGCAAGCTTTCCACGATAGCATCCAGCATCTCGCTGGTGCCACTGCCATTAACGGACGAAATACAATATAACTTGTCCGTGCCCAGGCCATAAAATTCTTGTGCCTCGTAAGCCTTGTTGTAATTATCTACCTTGTTGGCCACCAGCAAGGTTTTTTTGCCCGACTTCCGTAAAATTCCGGCTACCGCCTCGTCCAAGTCAGTTATACCCGTGTTCACGTCAACCATGAAAAGGATTATGCCGGCTTCTTCGATGGCCAGGGCCACTTGTTTCCGTATCTCGGCCTCGAACACGTCTTCGCTATTGGTCACGTACCCGCCCGTGTCAATCAAGGTAAAGGTCCTGCCGTTCCACTCGCAGGTCCCATAATGCCTGTCACGCGTTACCCCGCTGGTTTCGTCCACTATGGCCTTTTTTACCTCGGTTAGCCGGTTAAACAAGGTGGATTTGCCCACGTTGGGCCTGCCTACTATCGCTACAATATTTGCCATCTTAATAGCCGAAGGATTTTAATTTTTGTTGATTGTCCCGCCAGTTCTTGCTTACTTTTACAAAAAGTTTCAAAAAAACTTTTTTTTGCAAGAAGTCTTCGATGCTTTCCCTTGCTTCAGTTCCCAGGTTTTTCATTGCCAAACCGCCTTTCCCTATAAGAATGCCTTTTTGGCTGGGTTTGTCCACGTGTATCACGGCCTCGATGCGAATAATATTTTCTTCTTCTTTAAAAGATTCTATTTGCACCTCGATCGAGTAAGGGATTTCTTGCCGGTATTTTTCCAGGGCTTTTTCCCTTATCATCTCTGCCACGAAAAATCTCATGGGTTTGTCGCTTATTTCTTCGCCAGGATAATAAGGCGGCGATTCGGGCAATAATTCTTTTACGCGTTGCAATACGCCCCCGGTATTAAACCGGTTCAAGGCCGAAACAAAAAATGGTTCGGCATTTGGTAGCAGCGCTTTCCATTTTTTTGACAGCTCAACAACCGTGGCCTGATCCGAGCGATCAATTTTATTTATCAACAAAAGCAACGGGATTTCTAACTTGTTGATTTTATCAAAGTATTCGGCATGTTTTTCAGGCTCTTCTATCACGTCTGTCACGTATAGTAAAATGTCCGCGTCTTCCAATGCCGTATCAATGGCTTTTAGCATGGATTCTTGCAACTTGTACTTGGGTTTTAATATCCCTGGCAAATCTGAAAACACGATTTGCAGGCCCGGTTCATTATAAATACCCAGAATCCGTTGACGGGTAGTTTGTGCCTTGGAGGTAATGATCGAGAGCCTCTCGCCCAGCATGGCGTTCATCAGGGTTGATTTGCCCACGTTCGGGTTGCCGATTATGTTAACAAATCCTGCTTTGCTTTCCATCCGGGTATTTTTTATTGGTAAGAGTTCATTTTTAATCGGGCAATTTCATTGTCGGTGAGAAAGCGCCATTTGCCCCGCGAGAGGCTTTTCTTGGTCAGGCCCGCGAAATATACCCTGTCCAGTTTGCTGATCTTGTACCCCAGGTGTTCGAAAATACGCCGCACGATACGGTTCCGGCCCGAGTGTATCTCGATGCCCGCCTGCCGTTTGTCGTCTTCGTTCACGTAACTGATCGCGTCGGCCTGGATGAGGCCGTCCTCGAGCTTGATGCCTTCGGCAATTTGCATCATATCTGATTTTTTCAGGGTTTGATCCAGTTGCACGTGGTATATTTTTTTCTTGTTGTATTTTGGATGGGTAAGTTTGGCCGCCAGTTCCCCATCGTTGGTAATGAGCAATACCCCCGTGGTGTTCCTGTCCAATCGGCCCACCGGGAAAACCCTTTCCCTGGTGGCATCCCTGATCAGGTCCATCACGGTATACTTGGCGTTGCGATCGCGGGTAGTGGTAATGCAGTCCTTGGGTTTGTTCATCAGGATATATATCTTCCGTTCGGGTTTTATCCTCCGGCCGTTTACCCTAATATCTTGTGATGGTTCCACCTTCGTGCCAAGTTCTGTTGTCACTTTCCCATCCACGCTTACCAGGCCGGTTGAAATGTACTCGTCTGCTTCGCGCCGGCTACAAATACCCGAGTGGGCAATGTACTTGTTCAGGCGGATCAAGCCATCATCTTTTGACCGGGCACGGGGCCTTGTCCCATTTTTTTTGAAGGGTTTTTGTTGTTTTTTTTCCTTGTTATATTGATTTGACCGCCTTTTGTCTTTGCCCTGCATATATCATCTGTTTTTTTCAAACGTGCTTGTTTTTCTTTTTAAGAGGGTTTGCAAAGGTATAACTTTTTGTATACTTATTTGTTTCAACGAGAAAGAAAAAACATAGGCAAGAAAAGAATGAAATTTCATCGCGAGTACCTTTTCTTTTATACATTTGTAGGGAATCACTAACCTTCTTTCATTTGTCGGGTTAGAAAATATACATGAGCCCAGTATAAAAAGGTATATTTTTGTCAAAATCAAGGCGGAGAGAATTTTTGAACCGCAGTTAACTGACTGTTAATGAGGAATCAAAAATTCTCGACAACGACGAGTTTGGCAATAAAGATGCTTTTTATATCAGGCTCATACATGATAATAACCGAAAACCAGATTAGCATGACATTAATTAAATCCATTTCAGGCATACGCGGGACTATTGGTGGCAAGCCGGGCGAAGGCTTAAGCCCTTTTGATATTATGAAATTCACGGCCGGGTATGGCCAATGGGCCAAGAACCGGAACCAAGGCATAAAACCCCGTGTTGTCGTGGGCAGGGATGCCCGTACCTCGGGTAAAATGCTCGAGCAAATAGTTTGTGGCACCTTGATGGGCATGGGAATTGATGTTATTAACATCGGGCTGGCCACCACCCCCACGGTTGAAATGGCCGTTACAGCAGAAAAAGCCCATGGCGGGATTATTTTAACCGCAAGTCACAACCCCGGCCAGTGGAATGCCTTGAAATTGTTGCACGAGAAAGGCGAGTTCCTGGATGCCCTTGAAGGGCGAGACGTGTTGGGACTGGCCGGGCAGCAAGCTTTTGATTTTGCAAGCGTGGAAGGGTTGGGGACCATGGAAAAAAAGGAAAAGTACCATGCATACCATATCAAGAAAATCCTGGAACTGCCCGAGGTAAAGGTGAAAAAAATTAAGAAAGCCAAGTTCAAGGTAGCTATTGATTGCGTGAACTCCGTGGGCGGGATCGTGATCCCTGAATTATTGCATGCACTCGGTGTGAAAAAAGTGATACCCCTGTATTGCGAACCCAACGGACAGTTTCCCCATAACCCGGAACCCCTGCCCGAACACCTGGAAGATTTATCAAAAGCAGTGGTGAAAAATAAAGCTGACCTTGGTTTTACAGTAGACCCCGACGTGGATCGCCTGGCCATCGTGAACGAGGACGGCAGCATGTTCGGTGAAGAATATACCCTGGTGGCCGTGGCGGATTATATTTTGAACAAGAAAAAAGGAAACACCGTTTCTAACTTGTCTTCCAGCCGGGCCTTGAAAGATATCACCGAGAAGCATGGAGGGGCATACGTGGCCAGCGCCGTGGGCGAGGTTAACGTGGTGAAGTCGATGAAAGTGATTGACGCGGTGATAGGTGGGGAAGGAAACGGGGGCATTATATACCCCGACTTGCATTATGGCCGGGATGCCCTGGTAGGCATAGCCTTGTTTCTGTCACACCTGGCCGAGAAAAATGTGAAATGTTCGGAATTGAAGAAAAAATATCCCCGGTACGTGATATCAAAGAACAAAGCCCAACTTGGCGAGGGCACGAATGTGGACGCCATCTTGAAAGCCATGAAAGAAAAATATGCTGATCACCCGATAAATGATATTGATGGGGTAAAAATAGAAATGGAAAAGGAATGGGTACACTTGCGTAAATCCAATACCGAACCCATCATCCGTATTTATGCCGAGGCAGCCACCAAAGAGAGGGCGGATGAACTGGCCCGGCAAATCATGCAGGAAATTCAAGAAATAAAATAAACAAAAAAGATTAACGGGAGATTTTCGAGAGGTACAGCATTCCGGCAACCAGTATGGCCAATGCCCCGCCTGCCCAAAAAGGATAATTCAGGTTGCCCATGCTATACACCCAGCCCATGATAACAGGGCCCAGGGTTTGCCCGCCCCTTAATACCATGCCGTTGATCGACATCATCGCGCCCCGGTATTCTTGATCCACGATTTCGGCTAACATGGTGTTCAAGTTTGGCACGGTGAGGCCCAGGGCAAAACCAAAACAAATCACGGGTACCAGGATTATCCATAACTTGGGGATAAAAGGTATACTGGTCAAAACCCCTGCAAAAAGCAGAAAGGCAACTATTAATATGGACCGCTTGGATACTTTGCCGCTTAATCTTCCAACCTGTGCCGAGGCGATAGCCGTGGAAAGGGACATGAGCGACATCACGATGCCAATGATCACGGAAGAGGTCAAGAACTTCCTTTCCAGCAAAAACGGAAAATAAGAAAGATAGGAACCATAAAGCAAGATAAATGTAGAAACAGACAAGATGAAAATGCCCAGGATTTTTTTTGTTTTAACCAACCGGAAGGCCGCCCGGATGTAGTCTTTAAAATGTTGTTCGTTCTTGGGTTCGGGATTTTTAAGCTTGAAAAGGACCAAAATTCCAATGGGAATGGCCAGCACGGGCAAGAAAAAAGGGTAAAACCAGGCAAAAGTGGCCAAGAGGCCCCCGATGGCTGGATAAAGAGCCGTGCCAATACTCAATATACTCGCGTTATAGCCCATGGCCGTGGCCCTTCTATTGCCCGTGTACAAATCGCCCAGGATGGTCACGTTTATCGCGTTCAGGGAAGCCCCGCCAACGCCTTGCATAAAGCGGAATATTAATAACCAATGGTAACTACGGGCAAAGCCGCATACTCCCCCGAAAATGCCGAAAATAAACAAGGCGGGTAACAAGATTTTTTTACGTCCATAGCGATCGGCCAAAATGCCCAAAAATGGGGTCAGTATCATTCCTGGCAAAGTAAATAAGGTAATCAACATGCTAACTTGTTTGGGCGTAATATTCAATTCTTTTTCAATAACAGGGAACACCGGGGTGAGTGAGGCAACGCCTAGTACCGCCATCAGGGTAACACTGGCGACCAACCTGAAATTCATATCCTTGAACAATCCTTTTTCTTTTGCCATGCGACATTTTTTTCGTGATTTTCGAATCGCGAAAATATTGAATTCTATCCATGGAAAAAATGTGAAAAGAAAATTGGGGCTAA
>CAZKIR010000247.1:0-6411 GCA_964552835.1 uncultured Bacteroidales bacterium | reverse complement strand
TGCAGCTCAATTAAATGCCAGGTATATTATCATGGCAGATAATTACCCTTTGGCAAAAGGGACGAAGAGGTTGGGTTCTACCCTTTCGCAGGTTGTCATGAAAGCCGAGCAGCCGATTATAACTATCACGAATAAATCTCACCGGGTGTTCAATAATATTGCTGTCCCGATAGACCTTCACCGGTCAAGCAGGATGCAATTATATATTTCGTTAGCGATAGCGTTAAATCACAATGCAAAAATTCATCTTGTTTCTGTTTTGTTTGGCAAGAGCGAGTTGAAATTAAACCTTGTAAACCAGAAGGTTGAAAAATACCGGAAAATTTACGAGGAAAACGGGATAGATTGCCAAGTCGATCTTCTAGTAAAAGATGATTCTTTAGCTTACAAGGCAATATTGAAATATTGCGATCAAAAAGATATTGACACATTATTGATCATGACCCATGACGAGGCCACTACAATTGATAGTTACCTGGGCGCTTTTGCCCAACAGATTATCAATGATGCTACCATGCCGGTGGTTTCAGTTAATAGTACATCCGCTCAGTTTTGGGAAAAGAAATTGAAAAAGAATAATGAAATCAACTTTTTGTTATTTTAAGGGTGATGGTATTTTTCCGATCTTAATTTGATAATAATTTAGACTGCTTGCCTGCCCGGACCAGGCTGTTTAAAATTTGTTATTTTTCACGCGATTATGGCCATATTAACCAATAAATAACCCTTGGCTAACATATTCATAATATTGATTAATCTCTATTGGCGACTTTTTTTGTATTTTTGCACCGCGAAAAGTGAGGAGTAAAAATTTCTAAAATGAAGGTACATGAAAGATTTATTTGATGAATTAAAAAAACTTAACATAAGTTTGCCAGAGAATACCACTAGCTTGTTAAAAACATGTAAAAGCTTGACAGTGTTTAATACTACAGAAGACCTGGCTAAGGCTTCAACCAACGGCAAGAATGAATTCGAGGTGAAATATGATGTTCCCGGCAAAGGTGAATATGTAGAGGCTATCGTGCAACAGGTAAAAAACGGTGTATCGGCCAATTACACCGAACCATACATGCGCCGTAGAGACCCGGGCTCAATGGCTATTGCCGATGATTTGCCAACGGACAAGACACGTTTCAGGGATAAATATGGTTATGAATTTTCTGAATTGGAGAAAGAAACTTTTGAATGGTTACAAGAACAGGACCTTGCCCTGTTTTTCTATTTTGCCGGACGGATTAATATTGGCTCCTACGGTGTTGCCATAGCACCGGCCAACGCGGCATTTTTTGCCATGGGCTTGTCCATGTTACAAGAAATTACCCCGGTTGATCTGTTGAAAGAAGAAGCTGAAATACAATCGGTCATTTATGTTGCCCCTGTCTTTAGGCATACCCATTTTGACGGGAAACAGGTTGTGGTCCATAACCGGACAGAAAAAATTCATGAAGTGTATTCGTATAACCTGTACCCTGGCCCAAGTGCCAAGAAAGGGCTTTATGGTGTGCTATTAACTCAAGGTGAGAAAGAAAACTGGCTCACGGCCCATTGTTCGTCTGTTCAATCCATAAGCCCATACGATAATGTTACCACTTTTATGCACGAGGGGGCCAGCGGTGGTGGCAAAAGTGAGCTCCATCAGCATATCGTGAGGGAGCCTGATGGACGGGTTTTACTGGGCAGGAACAGCGCGAATGGTGAAGAGCGGTTTATTACGATCCCCCGTTTTTGTGTTTTTCACCCGGTAGCCGATGACATGGCCTTTTGCCATCCTTCCTTGCAACGAGAGGACGGGAAATTACGGATTATCGATGCCGAGAATGCCTGGTTCGTGCGCGTGGACAGTATTAACGAGTACGGGGACGATCCTTTCCTGGAAAAAATCACGATTAATCCCCAAAAACCCTTGCTATTCCTTAATATTGACACCAAGCCTGAATCTACGGCATTATTATGGGATCATATAGAAGATGAACCCGGGAAGAAATGCCCCAATCCACGTGTTGTCTTGCCCCGTAAAATTGTGCCAAGCATCATTGATAAGCCCGTTACTGTTGACATAAGGAGCTTCGGGATACGCACCCCGGTTTGCACTAGCGAGAGCCCAAGCTACGGGATAATCGGGATGTTTCATGTCTTGCCCCCGGCACTTGCCTGGCTTTGGAGGCTGGTTGCCCCACGTGGGCATAATAACCCGAGCATCGTGGGCTCTGGTGCCATGCAAAGCGAAGGGGTTGGTTCTTACTGGCCATTCGCGACGGGCAAAAGGACCACCCATGCCAACATGTTGCTAAAGCAGATTATTGAAACACCGCGTACTACCTTTACCCTGGTGCCCAATCAAAACATTGGCGTGTGGAAAGTTGGGTTTAAGCCCCAGTTGCTCATGCGCGAGTATCTTACCCGAAGGGGCGTGGCCAGGCTTAAAAAAGACCAGTACCAACCGTCCAGGTGCCCCTTGTTGGGCTACGAGTTGAATTATCTTACTATTGAAGGTTCCAAAATTCCTACAAGGTTCTTGAAAGTATATAACCAGATAGAGGTTGGCATGGATGGGTATGATGCCGGTGCATTGCAATTGGATAAATTTTTCAAGGAAGAATTGCAAAAGTATTTGCAGGATGATCTATTGCCCACTGGTAAACGGATTATCGATGCCTGCCTGTCGAACGCGAGTGTTGATGAATACAACGATATCGTACCCATGACCTACCAGTATTCTTTTAATCAATTAGAAGATTACGAGCGGGCCTATAATGAATAGTGCCCCCTTGTACCGCACTTGTGGGCAAATGCCTGTTAACAAGTTCGATTAAAGGGAGCTAGACCATTGTTTTTGAAGGTTTTATTAGACCCGCTGAAATAAATATAGATACAAAGAAACAATAACTATTCAGCATCACTGAAGCATCTTTTTCATACATAAAGTATTTTATTTTGATTACCCCTCTCACGCCCAGGGCGCGCCATTTGCCATGTGGCTATATTTTTGGCGCGTTCTCGAGCAAGTATTTCTCGGCTTCCAGGTCCCAGATATAATCGTTGGCTTTCACGATCTCGTGTAAACCTTTAAAGTAGGGAAAATCCTTGCTTTTTTCTTCTAACTTGTACAGCGATACCAGGGGCATGCTGATGTTGGTATAGATTAATTTTTTACCACCTGGTATATTGGGCAAGTTCTTGGTTGTTTCGATTACAGCGTCGAGCCCCCCCACGTGGGTAATCATCACGGCCGGGGTGATTTTTCCAGCCGACATGAGTTCCAGCGATTCCCGCATGTCGTCGGTATTGCCCCCGCTGGTACCCACGATATGGGTATAGCCATAATGTACCTGGTAAAAATTGAACTCGGCCTTGAAATCCGTGTTGGTGGGACCGGCAAAAAAGTTCAGGCAGCCGTCCCAACCCAGGATGCCATCGCCTTGTTCCACTACTTGTTTTACCGGGGCAAATACAAACACATCGTCATAGCCTTTTCCATCGGTCAGCGAGCGCAGGTGTTCTACCGGGTTTTCTTGTTTACCCGTGTTCACGTAAAGAAGTTCCACGCCTTGTTTTTTTGCTTCTTCCGGGGGGAACAGGCAAGCGGCACGGGCTAGGCGGTCCTCGTCAATATCGGTGATCACCAGTTTACCTGGTTTCCGGTTTCGGTGCAGGGCATAATCAATGGCGCCCAGGCCCATGGGGCCAACTCCTGCCAGGATGGCCATGTCACCCCCTTCTTTTATGTCCATGTCGTGCACGTACGAGCCCATGGTCGTATGGTAAGAAGCATGAAAAGCCCCCACGATGCATGACATGGGCTCGGAGAGGGAGGCCGGGAAAAAGCCCTCGCCATCATATGGCAGCAGGCAGTTCATTTCCATCACCTCGTTGGGGATCAGTACATGGGTCGCGTCGCCGCCAATAAATTGAAAGGAATAGCCCGGGGCGTCCTGGCTGCCTTTATAATTGAGTGCTGGCTGGATACTGAATTTCATGCCCGGTTTGAACTTGTGTTTCCATTTATCGCCCACTTCTAGTATCTCCCCGCTAAACTCGTGGCCAATGATGGTGGGGTTCTCGTGCACGTCGTTGGGGATGCGCTTGTGTTCGGCCCCTAGCTTGGTAGCCTTGTACGACGACATGCATATAGAGTCTGATACAACGTGGGCCAGTATCTCGTCGTCGCCCATGGCCGACAATTCAAACTCGTCCAGCCGTAGGTCTTCTTTCCCGTGGATCCTGATAGCTTTTGTCTTCATTTTTTTCTTATTTATTTAAAATATGATTGAAAGATTCTAGTTAGTGCTTTTTAATTCAATTTGAACAATTTTAAACCCCTTGGCCACTTCCCGTGCAGCGAATTGTATGCCCACCAGCACGGATACCATCCCGGCAAGGAAAAACACGATGGCCAGGAGTTCGATATTGATCGTTAGGGCCAATTGCAAACCGATGGCCAGGCATGACAAGATGAAAAACCCCACGGCAATAGAGTAGGAGAGGACCGCGTTGCGTACCAGGAATATTCGGTAACCAAACTGGACGATTTGATCGGAAATGCTTTTCCAACGGGTTTCATCGTCCCTTGAAAGTGGCTGGTTTTCCTGGAATTTCAACATTTTTCGTTTTTCCTCGTCTAGTGCCCTTAGCCGACTTACCACCAGGGAGTACTTGTTGTTCATGCCCAGTAACAGCAGCCCGCAGGCCGATATCATGATCCCTGGTGCCAGCATGGCTTCGATTAGGTTTACGATGCTATATTCCATCCATTTTTATTTTAACATGTTTTGCCCACCTGTTACCGGGATGGCCTGCCCGGTTTCGTATTCTTGTTCTATCGCGTAATACACGGCACGCATCACGTCTTTTACTTGGCAGCCACGGCCTGCCGGTACCTGGGCCTCGTAATAATTTTTCACGTCGTCGATATTTTTCGCACCTGGCACCTTGCCCGCGTTCAGGTATTGCATGAATAGGCCGTTCTCGGGATCCGACCACAAGGGGCCGTCAAAAAAGTTGCCTGGGCAAATGGAATTTACTTTTACCCGGTAAGGTATTAATTCCAGCGCGAAGGATTGGGTCAAACCCAGGCCACCAAATTTAGCCCCAGCGTAAGCGAAGTTTTTCTTGCTGCCTTTCAAGCCCGATTTGGAGTTAATTTGAAGTATGTCCATGAAATGTCCCGGGTGGTGTTCGTTTTGTATTTTCATGATTACGGCAGCATACTTGGCACATAGAAAATACGCGTTATAGTTTACCCGGGTCATCAAGTCAAAGGTCGCGGGCTCCATCTCTTCCAAACCTCCCGCGCGTAAAATGCCGGCATTGCTCAGCATCACGTCAAGCCCCCCGAAGCAGGCCACGGTTTCTTCTACCAGTTTTTCCACGGATCCGGCGTTGGAGATATCGGCTTGCACGAACAGGGCATGGTTTTTTTGTTTTTCATCGTTTAATTGCCGGGCCAGTTCCTGTCCTTTTTCTTCTTTTATGTCGGCAATCACCACGTTGGCCCCTTCCGCAAACAAATCCCGCGTGATGCCTTCCCCAAAACCCTGTGCACCACCGGTCACGATCACGATGCGGTTGTCCACTTTCCCGGTTTTGGTTGATTTTCCAATGCTTTTCCTGAATTTTTCGGCCTCCCATCCTTCTATAAAGTATATTTGTTCCTTGTTCATGAAATGTGGGCCACCGAACGATCCGCTCGCGTAACTGGTCTTCATCATGTCTTCGAACATATCAATGACGGTTTGGGCGGAAGCATGGTCGTCTTCCAGGGCAATTAGCCCCAGGTCTTTAATTATAATAACCTTGGGCAATTTGCCATGATGATTATAAAAATCTTGTAAGCGCTCGGTGATAAGTTTCACCAGCTCGTTTTCATTTTCCCAATCGCCGATATACAAGTAACTTGATTGGCAAAAAACGATATTGTCGGGCGTGAAAGGGCCGGAAACCTTTTGAAATTGCTTGGCATCTTGGTAAAAGTGCTTTACCAGGGTATTATGGCGAATTTTCACGGTCATTAACTGGTCTTGGCTAGCATGCATCCGGATCACCGGCAATATTTTCTTGGCCATGGGCGATACGGCCAATTCATCGATAAGAGGGGCACGGGCAAGTTTTTCTTTAATTTTTTGAAAAACGTCGGCATAGGTTTCCTTGATTTCCTCGATATGATGACCGCCCACGAATATACCATGGTTTTGCAAGAGGATAACACGAGGTGTTTGCCCTATTTTTTGCTTGTAGGCCGAAACCCTCTCGCGTACTTTTTGGGATAGGGTGTAGCCCGGGTCCGTGTACTCTATGTACAAGCTTTCCTTTCCGAATAGTTCCAGGCAATGTTTTTCCGCGTTATTGGAACAAGTAACGGCATTTACCAACCATGGGTGCAGGTGTATCACGAAAGGGTATTCGATGGCG
>CAZKIR010000246.1:0-6424 GCA_964552835.1 uncultured Bacteroidales bacterium | reverse complement strand
GATTGGTTCATTGTTTTACCTTTGCATCAATAGAAGGACAGTTTTGATGATTGATTTTGATAAATTGAACGGGGCGTACGGGCGTGATGGGTTTTATTCCTTGCAGCTTGAAGTAGGGGACAGGTGCTTTCAATCTTGCATGTATTGCTACATGAATGCCTTGCCACAACACGAGAACATGTTGTCGGACGAGCTGATACATGATATTCTGAAGGATTCGAGAAGGATTGGGATCCATGCCATCGAGTGGCTGGGTGGCGAGCCATTGTTACGCGAGAATATTTTTGATCACCTGGCCATCGCCTCTGATTTGGGTCTGCGTAACAACATGTGGACAGGCGGGCTGCCCTTGCAAAATTCTGATGTATTGAAAAACACGGCCTATTATTGTCGAAACGGTTTGGTTTCAATACACCTGTCTACCTTGAACAAGAAATTGTACGAATCATTACACCCCGGCCGCGGTGCCAAAGACCGGGACGTGATACTCCGGTCGGCCAGGGAATTGCTTGAAATAGGCTATCCCGCGGGCCAAATATTGAATTCGGTTACCTTTACCGGTTTGCAACCATCCGCCGACATGATTGATACCATGGAATTTTTCTATCAAGAACTGGGTATTAAAACCTCCCTGAACGTGTACCATGCCTATTTGAGACCGGGCACCAGCGATGCCGTGTTAGAGCAGTTTATACCAAGTAAACAAGAGGTGGCCAGGGTGTACAAGAAATACAAACAAATCTGGCAAATGGACAACCCCCCGTTGAATTGCGTGGACAAGCGTTATTGCTCAACAACTATAGCGGTTTTGTACGATGGAAAGGTTACCCCTTGTGCCACTATACGGGATTTGAACATCCCGGGCTTAAACTCGGGCCAAAGTTTCCTTGAAATTGTGGAACGTTATCGTGACGATCTGATATTTAAAAAATTTAAGTTGAAAGATAACTTGCCGCGAGATTGTCAAAACTGCACGTTAAACGCGGATTGCTGGGGGTGCCGTTCCAGGGCTTATGCAGCGGGCTTGGGGATTTACGGGAAGGATCCCAGGTGCTTCAGGGGCAGGAAGCAGGAATGATGTCCAAGTGTTTGTCCATAATGTCGAGAGTTCGAGCTAGAATGTCCGCGTTTCGCGTCTCCTGTTCCCCTGCACGTGTGTAATGCCACCGATCGTTCTTCATGAGGAAAAATACCTGGGCTTTTCGCTTATTTGAAACAGGAGACATTGATAATATAGAATTTGGTACAATAATAGGATTAAAACAAATGCATAAGTATCTTTTTGACGGGTTATATGATTTTGCAGGCCAAATACGAAAGAAAAACATATCAAAAAAAAATTTCAGGTTTGCAAATTCTTTGTTCCTTTCACTAGCTTTTCACGAAAGTTTACCCTTGTAATCCCCGTAACCAAATTCCCGAAAAAGTTCAAAGCTGTTGTCCAACTTCCACATGCCAATGGAAGGGTGCTTGATGCCGTTAAAAAACGTGGTTTTGACCATGGTATAATGGATCATGTCATCAAAAATAATTTTTTGTCCAACCTCCAAGGCTTCGTCAAAGTACCAGTCGCCCATGTAATCGCCAGCCAGGCAACTGGCCCCGCCCATCCGGTAGGCATATTCGCCTGTTTCGTCTTGCCGGGTGCCAAGGATTTTCGGTTTGTAAGGCATTTCCAGGCAATCGGGCATGTGTGCCGTGAAAGAAACATCCAGCACGGCGGTTTTCATGCCGCTGTCTTCTACTATATCAAGGATCGTGGAAACCAGGTAGCCCGTTCGCCAGGCAAAGGCACTACCTGGCTCTAAGATGATATGAAGGTGCGGGTATTTTTTCTTAAATTCTTTCAAGATGAATACTAAATGGTCAATATCATACCGCTGGCTGGTTATTAAATGCCCGCCCCCCATGTTTAGCCATTCAAGCTTCGAGAGGTACTTGCCAAATTTTTCTTCCAGGGCTTTTAATACTTTTTCCAACATGTAGGAATCGCTTTCGCAAAGGGTATGAAAGTGAAAACCCTTGAGCCCTGGTGGCAGGGTTCCGGGCAATTGGCCAGCTTGCAAGCCTAAACGGGTGCCGGGCTGGCTGGGGTCATAAATGCCCGCCGGGGCAGAGGACACGCCCGGGTTTACACGAATACCGGGGGATTTTTTGTCACCGGCTTGTTCCATCATGGGATAATAGGTTTTAAACTGGTTCCAGGAGTTAAAGCTAACATGGGCCGCGTAGGAAAGTAATTCTTCAAATTCTTCTTTTTTATAGGCAGGGGCGTAAAGATGGGCCATTGCCCCTAACTCCTCGTGGATTAAACGGGCCTCGTGCAGGGAACTGGCCGAAGCTGCCCCAAAACCATATTCTTTTAAAAGGGGAAACGTTTTCCAGGCAGCAAAGCCTTTCAAGGCGGGGATTATCTCGATACCTGCCCGCTTTTTCACGTCCCGGAGCGTTTCCAGGTTAGCATGGAACAACTTCTCGTCAATCACGTAGCAAGGGGAAGGGATATTTTGAAAACCAAATTCCATGAACTTTATAATTCAAGTTCAACATCATGTTTCTCGTGCCAGGGCAATCCATGCCCGCTTAATTTTTCAAGGAAGGGATCCGGATCAAATTCTTCCACGTTATACACGCCGGGCTTTTTCCATTTCCCGGTAAGGTACATCATGGCACCCACCATGGCCGGTACGCCCGTGGTATAACTTACGGCCTGGGTACCGGTTTCCCGGTAGGCTTTTTCATGGCTGCAATTGTTGTATATGTAGTAGTTTTTTTCTTTGCCGTTTTTGATGCCCCTTATCCGGCAACCGATGGATGTGGTGCCTTTATAGTTTTCGCCCAGGTCGCCCGGGTTGGGCAACACGGCTTTTAAAAACTGCAAGGGCACGATTTCTTTTCCTTCATACATCACCGGTCTTATGCTTGCCATGCCGATGTTTTGGATAACGCGGAGGTGGGTAAGGTATTCCTGCCCGAAGGTCATCCAAAATCTGGCCCTTTTTATCGAGGGAATGTTTTTCACGAGCGATTCCAATTCTTCATGATAAATTAAATAGGATTCTTTGGGGCCAATTTCAGGATAGGTGAGGGGTTTGTGTATTTCCTGGGGTGCGGTTTCTATCCATTTTCCATTTTCCCAGTATTTTCCTCTTTGGGTGATTTCGCGGATATTGATCTCGGGATTGAAGTTGGTGGCGAAGGCTTTCCCATGATCCCCCGCGTTACAATCAACAATATCCAGGTAATGGATTTCATCAAAATGGTGCTTGTTCGCGTAAGCGGTAAAAACACCCGTTACCCCTGGGTCGAAGCCACAACCGAGGATGGCGGTGAGGCCTTTCTCTTTAAACTTATCCTGGTAGGCCCATTGCCACTTGTATTCAAACTTTGCTTCCCCGGGCGGTTCATAATTGGCCGTGTCCAGGTAATTTACCCCTGTCTCGAGGCAAGCGTCCATGATGCTTAAGTCTTGGTAGGGCAGGGCCACGTTTATGACCAGCGCGGGTTTAAATTGCTTGAACAAGTTTACCAGCTCGGGCACCTTGTCAGCGTCCACCCGTGCCGTTTGGATGTTAATATTTTTAATACCTGATGCTATTCGGTCACATTTTTCCCTGGTGCGGCTGGCCAGCATAACCTCTGAAAAAACCCCCGGGGCCCCGGCCACTTTATGGGCAACCACGGTCCCGACACCGCCAGCCCCGATAATTAGTACTTTGCTCATAATTTTTTTTTCAACGGTTTCAATACATTAAACAGAATTGCTACCTTATTGTTTTTAAGCAGCAGGGATGTGGGATAAAAAGTCCGACAGCAAATCGCCACGAATAACGCGGTAGTGCAAAAGCATGAAAAAACCTGGTCTAAAAAGCATTCTTATTGACAACCCCCTCGTGTCAATCACTTTTGATGATTCATTAATAACTAGTTAATTGCGGTTGAAAAATT
Organism: uncultured Bacteroidales bacterium; assembly: GCA_964552835.1. GTDB lineage: Bacteria > Bacteroidota > Bacteroidia > Bacteroidales > CAYFUP01 > CAZKIR01. The sequence continues at coordinate 2,476 of CAZKIR010000246.1, read as the reverse complement.
CTCTGTGCCCCTGGTATTTAATGTTCGGGACAGGCTTTGATTTTGACAAAAAACTACTTTTTTAGACTGGGCTCATGGAAGGAACAAAAAAAGCCACCCCGTGATGAGGTGGCTTTTTTTTAATTTTTATCGTACACCCAAACTTCAAAGCGGCCATTTTCCCTGAAATCCCTGACTTTGTCAAGGGCAGAGGCATAGGTTTCATAGCCGCCCACGGATACAAGGTTAAATCCATTAGGCGCTTTAATGATTTTTGGCGAGAAACCTTCGTTGGCCATTTTTTTCGCGTAACTATCGGCGTATGAAGGTGTTCTAAAGCTGCCCACGATCACGTGAAAGCGGCTCTGGGCTTTAAGCCTGGCTTCTTCTTTTGCCCTTTTAATAGAATCCAGGCGGGCTTGTTTCTGGCGTATTTGTTTTTCTACCCTTTTCAGGGAATCGGCTTTGGCCCTGGCAATGCTATCAATCCTGGACCTTTCGGCTGCTACCCGTGCAGCCTCTTGTTCTTTTGATTTTTTGTTAAACAAGTTGCACCCACCAAGGGCACCTATTAACAAAACAAAAATTAGGATTTCTATTGTACGTTTCATGTTTTGATAAATTAGTTTCAGGTAAATTAATTTGCAATTTACAAATTTTGCTTATAATGTCAAATAAAATAGAACGTAAGATTTCAACAGGAAAAGCCATTAATCAAATTGTTTAAGGTATTGTTTGTACGTGAGCTTCGGGTTCTGGCACCACTGGTATTTCCCTAAAATCATCTCAATCAGCCCTTTGCCTAAAAATTTCTCGAGGTTCCTGTACAAAACGACATCATATTTCCTGTGGAAATTTATCCAGCATTGGTTGCAATTTTTTACATATTTTTTATGTAGTTGTATGGTTTCGGGTTTCGTGAATATCTTTTCAAGGGGTTCATCGTACACGTTCCCGATTTTTACGTCCAGGTTTTGGCATATGGGGATATCCCCGTTGGGCAATATAACCAGGCTATCAAGAATGCTGTAACAATTTAGCCTTAGGTTCTGGTTTTTCCATTCATGGTACAAGGCCAGGAAATCATAATTCTCGGGAAATTCCTTAGCGATCCCCGGGATGTTGTTCGGGCGGGTCTGGTTTATATCATCGTACACGTGGGCATCTGTATTCGTGTCAAAAAAAGCCATGTTGTTGTAAATGCCAATCCGCATGTCCAGGTTGTTGAGCTTGGCAATTTCGCCCACGAATTCCATGTCCTGGTACGAGTTAAAAGGGGTAAGCGTGAACATGAGGGACACTGGTGCCTTATTCTTGGTTTGTTCTATCAAGTACATCACCTTGTCAAAACCATCTTTCCCGCGCATCCGTTTGTAGGTTTCCTTGTTCCCGTCAAGCGATATGTAAAGCCTTTTGGGCGGGTATTTTTGCACGGCATCAATTACCCTATCGGGTTGAAGGCCATTGGTCAGCAGATCAAAGTTGGGATGGTTTTTTGAAAGCCATTCCAGCATTTCCATGGCCTCGGGGTGCAACAGGAATTCCCCTCCTTCCAAGCCCACCAGGGTATTTTTTGTCACGATCTTGCTTTGCAATATTTCAATTACTTTTTCCTTGGGCATGTTCACCTTGGGCTTTTTCTTCCAAACATAGCAATGCATACACCTGGAATCGCACATGTCGGTGACGTATAACATCAAGGTGGCCAGTTTTTTTCTTTTCGGAAAGGTATTGTTGTTTAAAAATAATAATCCCCGGTCCAGGTAATTCTTTATACCATACATTTCTTTATCACGGATTTAAATTGTATACTAAAATTTGCCCAAAAGTAACTTTTTTGCCAAAAAATGTACATGGAAAATATGAAAAATCTGTTAGCTTAAAGGGTTTATTGATTCCATTAATTGATAGGTGCCTGTTAAGGCCGACAAGGTGGAAGCATTACTTTTATGGTTTGCCTCGCAAGCCTTTACAAAAGCTTGCACCTCGTTAAAATATCCCTGGTAAAAAACCGGGTTTTGTTCCATCACCGGGGTGAAGCCAGATGCCTCGAATACTATTTCTTGCCTGGGCGGTTCCTTGATGACCTTTTCAAGTGGAATACCCGCGAAGGCCTTGGGCTTGGAGGTAAAGGTCAGTTTTTCGGTATTCAGGCTTTGGTATATGCCTGTTTTTGTATTTATCATGAATTCTTCCCGGGCAGTGTTCCAACTATAGGCGGTTGAGAGTTCCAGTTGCCCGGCCGTCCCGTTCTCGTGTTCTAGTTGCAAAAGGCAGGTATACTGGGGCTTGTCGATAATGTTTTTGGCCTTGATCCGGGCTGGTCCGAAAAGATAATGGATTAAATCCAAGGGGTGGATGAATAAATCCAGTACGGGGTCCCCCTCGGGATACCCGCCTGTTAAATATTTCCCGGTATAATAAACAGGGTCTTTGGCATTTTTCTTCAATATGTTGTACACCGGCGCGTACCTTTTTTGTAAACCTACCAGGCAGC
>CAZKIR010000245.1:5479-6433 GCA_964552835.1 uncultured Bacteroidales bacterium | reverse complement strand
GCTTATGGTAGGTTTTTTGCCCGATGGCACCATACACGGCATAAAGGTACTGGAACACAAGGAAACCCCTGGCCTGGGCGATAAAATTGAAGAAAGCAAATCCGATTTTACCGTGCAATTCCAAGGCAAAAACCCGGCAAACTTCAAGCTTGAAGTAAAAAAAGACGGGGGCCAAGTGGATGCCATCACGGCCTCGACCATTACCTCCAGGGCCTTTTGCGATGCCGTGCAAAAAGCCTACAAGGCCTTGGAAGAAAAAGGGGTTTTCAAGAAATAAAAAAAATAACCAGAATTATAAAATACTATTTATATGGACCAATGGAAAAATTTTAGCAAAGGCTTTTTCAAGGAAAACGGGGTGTTTGTCTTGTTCCTTGGCCTCTGCCCTACCCTGGGCGTTACCACCTCGGCCGCCAATGGCCTGGGCATGGGCCTGGCCACCACTTTCGTGCTGGTAATGGCCAATACCGTGGTGACCATCATTAAAGACGTGGTGCCAGACAAGGTACGTATTCCCTCGTTTATCGTTATTATCGCGTCTTTTGTAACCATCGTGGAACTGTTAATGCAGGCCTATTTCCCGGAATTGTTCAACCAACTGGGTATTTTTATCCCGCTAATCGTGGTAAATTGCCTTGTACTGGGCCGCGCGGAAGCTTTCGCATCCAAGAACAACTTTGTTTCCTCCGTGGTAGACGGCTTGGGCATGGGGCTTGGCTTTGCCATGGCCTTGACCATCCTGGGCACCGTACGCGAAATCCTGGGCAGTGGTTCGTTCTTTGGCATGAAGATAATAGAAGGCGATGGCATCTTGCTGTTCGTACTCGCGCCCGGGGCATTCATCGCACTGGGGTACCTTATCGTGATCATCCAGAAAATCAATAAAAAATCAACCTAAGCTATAGAAACCATGGAATATATACTCATCATTATTTCTGCCGTTTTCGTCAACAA
>CAZKIR010000245.1:0-5469 GCA_964552835.1 uncultured Bacteroidales bacterium | reverse complement strand
ATCGTGTTGGCAAAATTCCTGGGAATCTGTCCTTTTATGGGGGTTTCAAGTAAATTAGACACCGCCATTGGCATGACCGGGGCCGTGACCTTCGTGCTGGTGATAGCTACCATGGTCACGTATTTGATCCAAAATTATATCCTTGTACCTTACGGGATCGGTTTCATGCAAACCATCTCGTTCATCCTGGTCATTGCCTCGCTGGTGCAGCTTGTCGAGATCGTGATAAAAAAAGTAAGCCCTTCCCTATACCAGGCACTGGGGATTTTCTTGCCCTTGATAACCACCAATTGTGCCGTGTTAGGGGTGGCTATACTAGCCGTGCAAAATGACTACGACCTGTTGGAAAGCGTGGTGTTTGCTTTTGCCAATTCCATCGGGTTTGGGCTGGCCTTGGTTACCTTCGCGGGAATTCGCGAGTACCTGGATTTGGCCAAGGTGCCCAAGGCCATGGAAGGTGTGCCCATTGCCTTTATCGTGGCCGGCATCATGGCAATGGCCTTCATGGGTTTTGCCGGAATCGTGTAAATTTGCTATATTTTAATCTTTTATAAATTTTTAATACCTCTTTTGGCAGGGAATAAGAATATATGAAAAACGGAAAAATCGTTATCCTCTCGGCCCCCTCGGGCGCGGGCAAAACAACCATTGTAAAACACCTGTTGGAACAGGATGAACTCAACCTGGAATTCAGCATCTCGGCATGCAGCCGCGCGAAAAGACAAGGCGAAAAACACGGCGTGGACTATTATTTTTTGCCCCTGGCCGGTTTCCAGAAAAAAATAAGAAAAGGTGCATTCGTGGAATGGGAAGAAGTGTACCCTGACCATTATTACGGTACCCTGAAAAGCGAACTGGAAAGGATATGGGGCAAAGGCCACCACGTGTTGTTCGAGGTGGACGTGAAAGGCGGGCTAAACTTGAAAAACACCTTTGGCGATAAAGCCTTATCAATCTTTATCATGCCCCCGTCAATAGAAGAATTACGGCGGCGCCTGGAAACCAGGTCAACTGAAACACCTGAAAACATTAACAAAAGGATAGAAAAAGCCAAAGAAGAAATGAGTTCAGCCGAAAAGTTTGATACAATTATCGTGAACGAGGACCTGGAAGAAGCCAAACAAGATACCGTGAAAACCATCAAAAATTTTTTGGCCATATCATGACAAAAGCTGGAGGATTTCATACAGGGCTTTTTTTCGGGTCGTTTAACCCCGTTCATATTGGCCACATGGCACTGGCCAATTACATGCTTGAATACTCTTCCCTGCAAGAGGTATGGTTCGTGGTAAGCCCCCAGAACCCTTTTAAACAAAAGAAAAACTTGTTACACCACTTCGATCGGCTGGATATGGTGCGCTTGGCCATTCATGATGTGCCTGGTTACCGCCCTTCCGACATCGAGTTTAACTTGCCGAAGCCCTCGTACACTATTGACACGCTGGCCTACCTGAGAGAAAAATTCCCGAAAAGGAAATTTAGCTTGATCATGGGCGCTGACGGGGTGGTAAATTTCCATCGCTGGAAGAACGCGGACGTCATCATGAAAAACCACGAGCGATACGTGTATCCCAGGCATGGTGCCAAAATTGACAAGGGGCACCCCAACATGAAAAACGCCCGTGTAATAGATGCCCCGGAAATCGAAATTTCCAGCAGTTTTATCCGCCAAGCCATCAAGGAAGAAAAAAACATGGAATTCTTCTTGCCACCCGGGATTTATGATTATATCCTGAAAATGAATTTTTACAAGTAAAGTCCATGGCCCAATTGTTATTTTTTATACATTTACCACGAAACTTAATAGCCTAGAAAATGGAAGTTTTACTTCTGTACTTATCCATTGCCTTGTTCGTGTCATTTCTTTGTTCTATCCTTGAAGCAGCCTTGCTGAGCACGAACCCCTCGTATATCGAGGCCAAGGCCAAGGAAGGAAAAAAATATGCCAAGGGGTTAAAAGAATTCAAGCTGAACATTGACCTGCCCCTGGCCGCGATCCTAACCCTTAACACCTTTGCCCATACCATCGGGGCTGCCGGCGTGGGCGCCCAAGCCGAGAAACTGTGGGGCAACGAGTACCTCTCGCTGGTGTCTATCCTCCTCACGATAGTCATCTTGTTATTTTCCGAGATTATACCCAAGACCCTGGGCGCGAATTACTGGCGCTCCCTCGCCCCTTTTACCTGGATATCGTTAAAGGTATTAATATACTCTCCATTGTACCCGCTTATCCTGCTGAGCAAGCAAATTACACGCTGGCTTAACCGCAACAAAGACGTACCGGTACTGAACAGGGCCGAGTTCCAGGCCATGGCCGAACTGGGCATGAAAGAAGGGATATTTTGGAAAGAAGAATCCCGCATCTTACGTAACCTAATGAAATTTAACCGCATACAAGTTAAAAGCATCATGACCCCCCGCACGGTCATCGTGTCGGCCCCCGAAGAACAAAGCCTGAAAGAATTTTATGACGGGTACGAGGAAATCCGCTTTTCCAGGATCCCCATTTACCAGGAAAACACTGATAACATCACGGGATACGTGTTGAAAGACGAGGTATTGGAAGAAATAATCGACAACAAGGGGGATCAACCCCTTTCCTCCATCCGGCGAAAAATCCAGATCGTGAACGAGCAATTGCCCATCGTACGCCTTTTCCAAAAACTAATCGAAACCAAGGAGCACGTGGCCATGGTCGTGGGCGAGTATGGCGAGCTCACGGGCATCGTTACCATGGAAGACACCATCGAAACCCTTATCGGGATTGAAATCATGGACGAGCTGGACAACGTGGAAGACATGCAGGCACAAGCCCGCAAAAACTGGGAACGCAGGGCCAAAAAACTGGGGTTAATAAAATAGTTGGGATAAATATGTTATGCTACACGATAATAATCGATACCCGGGTGGGTGTTTCCTTGATAGAAAACTATAAAAAAATCGGGACCAATACTGATCCTGATCCAAACTCAAAAACCAAAACCTAACTCAACAACTTATTTTATTCATTCATATTTAAAACTCGTAGCCTAACCCGATATTCAGTGCCACGGAAAACCCGGAATTAAAACTGTTTATGCCGAGGTATTCTATCACGCTGCCCTCGTAATCGGTTTTGCCCACGTAGGCACCTGCGCAGATACTGCCATCAGCATATATCCTTGGGAACAATTTGAGCTGCAACCCCAGCCCTATATAATGTTCAAGCGTGGTCACCATGCCCTTACCGTATACCGGGGGCAAGGGATCTTGAAAGCCCGATTTTTTGGTCATCCCGGGCAACTGCCCTTGCATGTTCTCATGGCGATAAAACACGAAATGGTAGGCGAAATAAGGCCGCAAGTTTTTACCGCCCGAGTAGTAGGCACTGAACTTATCATATTTTTTTGACAAATAATACTTGTATTTGACATTTGCACCAGAAATCAACTGGTCGTTTTTAAGCAAAACGCCAAATTGTATAACTTTCCGATCATATTCAAATATCATGTTCATAGTATGCCTAACGCTGTTATCGTTCGCGTGGTATGATTCTGTAATAGTCAGCCCGTAATCCCCTTCACCTTCTTCTGCCGTGCTTTCTCTGCTAATCGTGAAGAAGGTGAATACTGCCAATATGTAAATGATTATTTTCATGATCCCGTGTTTTTTGTTACATCTTCTATAGAGATCTACGGGAGCCATGAACTAAGGTTGATGAAGAAGGTTTGATATTTGTTATGAAGATGGGTGATCTGGATCAACAAATAATGTATAATTATGTTAAATCATATTAATAACATCGTTTATCCTAGAAAAGAACAGTTTGTTAAAAAATGGAAAAGTTTGAATGAATATTTTTGGCGTTATAAAATAATTTTTTAAATTAGCTTAATTTTAAAAAAAAAAAAAAATAACCTGCAATTTTTATCAAATTATAACCATTCATAAAATGGACAAAATACCCCCCAAGCTAATTACTAACTTTTAAAAACGAACATATATATACATTATTTATTACATGAAAAATGGATTATAGTAAACAAAAGGAGAAAGCCATTATCCTGAAAACCAAGAACAGGATAAACCAGGTATATATTGAACATATAACGCATATTATTTGCGAAAGCTATTTATGTACAATTTTTTTAAATGATGGCTCTACTAAAAGTTACGTAAGGCTGTTAAGAGAATTTGAATCCGAACTCGAAGAATATGGATTTTTGCGAATAAGCCACAATACGCTTATTAACACAAAATACTTTTGTACCATGAAAACCAGAGGGCATAAAAGAAAGATTATTTTGAAACAAGGAACAGAATTAATTGTTTCCCGGAGAAAATGGCCGATCGTAAAAAATAAACTTGAAATTTAGTTTTTCGCACACCAGTTATATTGTAAATAACACCATTTATTAACAAAAGCATACCAGTTATTAAATAAAATCGCAAATTTGCCATTGAAATATAAAAATACTGTAATTTCGTTTTGTTAATTAATTGGACAATTATTAACAAGTGACAAGGGTGACGCCACTATAAATGCAGCCCGAAATTTAATTGTTTTCAATATGAAAAATAAAATTTTTAATGATGCCGAAAAATTATTAGCATCAGAAATGAAAAGAGTTAAAGGTGGAAGAGCACTAGCAGGTTGTACATGTAAAAAATCCTGCCAATTATGCGTGAGCGGTTTTGCCACAGGCTGATTTATCTAAGATGGCTGTCAACATAAAAAATACATTATGTTGACAGCCAATTAAAAAATAAAAAATATTATTGATCTAAGAAAAATAATAATCATGCATTACTATTTCAATCCGAACTATAAACTGATAAATGATAAAAATAAAGTAATCCTAATTTCAAGGTTATCGTTTCTAAGAAAATTTGAAAACTTTGAAGCCGATACTTCATTTCAAACATTTATCCACCCTGTATTTGCATCCTTCTTAGCATTTTTTAATGGTAATGAATTAGAGAAGATTTATAAAGAGATTTCTATTTTTTTCAATATGCCACAAGAAATAATAAGAAAACAGCTTTCAATATTAATCCATAACAAAGAAGAATTTTATATAAATTTTAATGATTCGACAATTGTTTTTCCTAAATATACAATTGTCAAGACCAATAAAAAAATTGATGACTATTATATATATGATCCAAAAGATTTTTTAAACTATGAAGAAGTAAATATCACTCCAGGAAGGACTTTTAAACCAATCGACTTAACATTAATGCTTAATTCAAAATGCTATACAGATTGTATATTGTTATGCTGATAGGAGAAATAAACAAAGGTGTTCCATCAGCCCAGATCGATTAAAGGAACTTATAAATGAAGCCAAAAGTCTAGACATGAGATCCTTTGATTTAATTGGAGGAGAAGTATTTCTATATAACGATTGGTTTAATTTAATAAAAACACTTATTGATAATGATTTTCCTCCGTTTATATCTACTAAATATCCTTTAAATAAACAAGAA
>CAZKIR010000244.1:0-6445 GCA_964552835.1 uncultured Bacteroidales bacterium | reverse complement strand
CCGAAACCCATTTCACGTACCATCTGTGATGCGGTTGAATATCCTTTTTCCATGGCTTTAGGGATATCAGGGATTCCAGGGCCCTTGTCCCAAAGATGGATTTTCACCTTACCGGTGTCAATGTCCACGATAACCTTGCCATGAAAAGCATGGGCCACGATATTAACCTCTGCCTCGTATAAAGCTACCACGATGCGTTTGATGATACGTGAATCAACGTTTAATTGTTTTAACACTTTTTTAACCGAACTGGATGCCGATCCAGCCTTTGAAAAATCACCGCCGGCTACTTTATACTCGAAATGCATAGGCTTTTAATACAACGCTTTAAGCCCCTGGCCATATAAAATCCCAGAGGTTTTATATACAGAATAACAACACTCTATTAAAACCATGTTATTTTCTTCTGCCAGGCTTACCATATCGCTGCTCACTTTCTTGTCCCTTGCAAACACGATAACGGGTATATCGGCCATTTCAGCCGTCCGTATGGCTTGAAGGTTAGTCAAACCTGTAATTAACAAAAGTTTGTCCATGTTAATGGTCAGGACATCGCTCATCAAGTCGGAAGCGAAGGCAAAATCCACTTCATTCTCCAGGTATGGTTCCCCGCTAATAAGTTTTCCACCTAATAATTCAACTATTTGCCTTATTTTCATTTATTTAGCATTATTGTCCAAGTAATTTACTGCAAAGATAAAAATCTTTTGTTAATTAATTAACATTGTTTTTTAAATAACACTAATAAATAATGAATCTAAATAAAATATTGTAAAAGTGTGTTTTGCCTTGTATTACAGATACCTATATGCATTATTTCATAAAAAGCTGTTCAATAAAATATCCTACACGTCAACCATATTTATAAACACGTGATCAAACCCGATCCCCAAGTCTCTTTCATAACCAATAACATGTTTCATGGAAGAAAAAAGGCTGCCCAAATGGGCAGCCCTAAACATTTCAACTTTTATTTCAAAAATTTAAAATCTTTGCCTAGGTATTTAGCCGTGCTGCCAAGCATCTCTTCGATACGCAGCAACTGGTTATATTTTGCAATCCGGTCCGAGCGTGAAGCCGAGCCGGTTTTTATCAAACCGGTGTTCAGTGCTACTGCCAGATCGGCAATAGTAGTATCTTCGGTTTCGCCAGAACGGTGTGAAATAATGGAGGTCATGGCGTTTTGAGTAGCCAATTGTACAGAGTCAATGGTTTCTGTCAAAGTGCCGATCTGGTTCACTTTTATCAGGATAGAATTTCCCACTCCTTGGTCAATTCCTTGTTTCAACCTTTTCACGTTGGTCACGAACAAGTCATCGCCAACCAGTTGTACCCGGTCGCCAATGGCATCGGTCAGTTTTTTCCAACCGTCCCAGTCATCTTCATCCAATCCGTCCTCGATCGACTTGATAGGATACTTACTGGTCCATTCTGCCCAGTAATCAACCATTTCTTCAGAGGTCAAGTCCTTGTTCACGGAGTCGAAATGATAAATTTTCTTGTCTTTATTGTAAAATTCGGAAGCAGCAGCGTCTAAGGCAATCACGATATCATCACCAGGTTTAAACCCAGCTTTCTCGATAGCTTCCAGTACAACCTCGATAGCTTCTTCATTAGAGCCCAGGCTAGGGGCAAAACCACCTTCATCGCCCACGTTGGTAGACTGTCCCTTGGCTTTCAATACAGCTTTAAGGTTATGGAACACTTCCGCGCCCATCCGTAAAGCTTCTTTAAAAGTGGGGGCACCAACGGGCATGATCATGAACTCCTGGATATCAATCAAGTTATCAGCGTGTTGTCCCCCGTTTAATATGTTCATCATCGGGATGGGGAGGGTGTTCGCGTTAGCACCGCCAATATAACGGTACAATGGTTGGTCGGTGTACAAGGCAGCTGCTTTGGCCACGGCCAGGGAAACGCCCAATATCGCGTTAGCACCTAATTTTCCCTTGTTGTCTGTACCATCAACTTCTAACATCCGGGCATCAATCATGTTTTGTTCCAACACGTGCATGCCACGTAGTTTGTCGTTCAAAACGGTATTAACATTTTTAACCGCGTTCAAAACCCCCTTACCAAGGTATTTGCTTTTATCCCCGTCACGTAGCTCGACTGCCTCGTGCACGCCGGTAGACGCCCCGGAAGGCACCATGGCGCGGCCTAGGATACCACTTTCGGTAATCACGTCAACTTCCACGGTAGGGTTTCCCCTGGAATCCAATACCTGTCTTCCGATAATTTGTGTTATTTGTCCCATTTTCAATATGTTTTTAATGATTATAAAATATAAAATACAAACGCAAAAAAAGGGATAAAGTAATTAATTCCTCATCCCTTCTTTTTAAAACAATATTATTTTTCTATTAAAAGAATATCAAATAGCAACGATTTATTCTACTTTCTTTTCTTCCCCTCCTTGATCCTCTTCTTTCTTATCGTCTTCTTTCTTTGCTTCAACCGGCTTCTCATCCTCTTTTTCCCCTTCAAGCTTTTCTTCGGTTGCTGTTTCAGCCCGTGCTCCAGGTTCTTCTTTTGTTTCTTGTTCAAGTGTTTCGCCCGTGGCGGCAGCAGCTTGTTCTGCCTTGGTCACATCCCCGCTTTGTTGTTCAGCGACCGTTTCCTCTGCCGAGGCCTGTGCGGTTTGTTGGTTTTCCCCGGCACTCGTTTTAGGACTACCACCACCTTTTCTTCTTCTTCTGCGGGATTTCTTCTGCCCTGCATCGGCCAACATGTTTTCATTGTAATCAACGAGTTCGATGATACACATTTCGGCATTGTCCCCCAAGCGGTTTCCAATTTTCAGGATACGCGTGTAACCACCAGGCCTTCCGGATACTTTCACCGATACCTCGCGAAACAATTCATTCACGGCTTCCTTATTTTTCAGGTAACGGAAAACCGTTCTTCTCGAATGGGTTGAATCTTCCTTTGATTTCGTGATAAGTGGTTCAACGAAACCTCTAAGGGCTTTGGCTTTGGCCGTGGTCGTGTTTATCCTTTTATGAAGGATTAACGAGGAAGCCATATTCGATAACATGGCATTCCGGTGTGCACTTTTCCTGCTTAAATGATTGAATTTTTTCCTATGTCTCATGATTTCCTATTCCTTGTCAAATTTATACTTTGATACATCCATTCCAAAACTCAAGTTTTTGGCTTCCAATAGTTCGTCCAACTCGGTGAGGGATTTTTTTCCAAAGTTCCTAAACTTAAGCAAATCATTTTTATTAAATTGTACCAGTTCGCCCAAGGTTTCAACATCTGCTGCCTTCAAGCAATTTAATGCCCTTACGGAGAGGTCAAGGTCCGTTAACTTGGTTTTCAACAACTGGCGCATGTGCAGGACTTCTTCATCAAACTCCTCGTTCCCGTATTCTTCTTCCGTGTCAAGGGTAATCTTTTCGTCAGAGAACAACATGAAATGATGGATAATAACTTTAGCTGCCTCTTTCAGTGCATCCTTCGGGTGGATAGAACCATCGGTTTGGATTTCGATAACCAATTTCTCGTAGTCAGTTTTTTGCTCGATACGATAGTTCTCTATTTCATACTTAACGTTCTTGATCGGGGTAAAAATTGAATCAATCGCAATAACCCCGTATTCACCTTCATGGCCTTCCCGGTTTTCCTCGGCCGGAACATAGCCCCTGCCCTTCATGATATTAATATCAATTTTTAGTTCCGTGTCGGGTTGCAAGTGACAGATAACCATCTCCGGGTTCAAAACCGTGAAATTGTTCAGGAAACGGTTCAAATCACCAGCTTTAAACTCTTCTTGCCCGGATATAACTGCTTTGATGGATTCCTCTTCAGCATCTTCTACCACCCGCTTAAAGCGAATTTGCTTCATGTTCAAAACGATTTCCACGACATCTTCAACAACGCCATTGATGGCAGCAAATTCATGATCTACCCCCTCGATTTTGATGGAAGAAATAGCGAAACCTTCTAATGACGATAACAATATCCTACGCAGCGCATTACCGATGGTAATACCATATCCTGGTTCAAGCGGACGGAATTCAAAACTTCCAATGAAATCGTCCGACTCTATCATGATGACTTTATCGGGCTTTTGAAAATCTAAAATAGCCATAAATATATATCTTATTGTTTATTTAGAGTACAATTCTACTATCAATTGTTCCTTTATATTTTCAGGAATCTCGGCACGTTCAGGGATATTAAGGAATTTACCGGCCATTTGGCCATCGTCCCATTCTAACCAGGAATACTTGGTATACCGGCCAGAAGAAAGGGATTCTGTTATCATTTCAAGGGATTTTGATTTTTCCCTAACACCAATAACGTCGCCAGCCTTGCAAGAGTACGAAGGAATGTTGACGATATTCCCGTTCACTATAACATGACGGTGGGATACCAATTGTCTCGCGGCAGGCCGTGACGGGGCCAGCCCCATGCGAAAAACCACGTTATCAAGGCGGGACTCGAGTAATTGCAACAACACTTCACCGGTAATCCCTTTACTCTTGGATGCTTTTTTGAAAGCATTCAAAAACTGGCGTTCCAACACACCATAGGTATATTTTGCTTTTTGCTTTTCTTGCAATTGGGTACCGTATTCAGAAGATTTTCTTCTTTTCCGGTTTAATCCATGTTGACCGGGAGGATAGTTTCTTTTCTCAAACGACTTATCCGGTCCATAAATCGGTTCCCCGAATTTTCTAGCAATTTTTGTTTGTGGTCCTATATATCTAGCCATTATATAAAAATTTTCTCGTTTATTAAACTCTTCTACGTTTTGGCGGACGGCAGCCATTATGGGGCAATGGGGTCACATCCACTATCTCGGTTACTTCAATCCCCTGCCCACTAATGGTACGAATAGCAGATTCACGCCCTGAACCAGGCCCTTTAACATATGCCTTTACCTTTCGCAAGCCAAGATCATAAGCTATTTTGGCACAATCTTCGGCTGCTGTTTGCGCGGCGTAGGGGGTATTTTTCTTGGATCCCCTAAAACCATTCTTCCCGGCTGATGACCAAGAGATAACCTGACCGCTACTATTGGTCAATGTCACGATAATATTGTTAAAAGAAGCGTGGATATGAGCTTGTCCTTCCGCTTCAACATTAACTGTCCGTTTTCTAGAAGTTATTGTTTTCTTTGCCATAATTATTTAGCTAACTATTTAACAGCTTTCTTTTTGTTTGCGATGGTTTTTCTTTTTCCCTTGCGGGTACGGGCATTGTTCTTGGTACTTTGCCCACGTACAGGTAAGCCCGTACGATGACGGATACCGCGATAAGAGCCGATATCCATCAAACGTTTAATGTTCATCTGAACACCTGAGCGCAATTCACCCTCTACTTTATAATTTTCGTTCACTACACGGCGAATTTTCGTTAACTCGTCGTCTGTCCATTCCTGAACTTTTTTATTACGGTCCACGCCCGCTTCATCCAGGATTTTTTGCGCGTTACTTCTCCCGATCCCGAAGATATACGTGAGGCTAATTTCACCTCTTTTATTTCTTGGTAAGTCTACACCAACTATTCTTGCCATAAGATTCTTTGTATTATTGGTTTAATGATGGTTTATCCCTGACGTTGCTTGTGCCTGGGGTTCTTTTTATTAATCACGTATAAACGTCCTTTACGGCGGACGATTTTGCAATCCGAGCTGCGTTTTTTTACTGATGCTTTTACCTTCATTAGTCCCTATTTTTATTTTATTTATATCGATATATAATCCTTCCCTTGGTGAGATCATACGGTGATATTTCCAGTTTCACCTTGTCACCTGGCAATATTTTAATATAATGCATCCGCATCTTTCCAGAAATATGGGCAGTTACGATGTGCCCATTTTCTAATTCTACCCTGAACATCGCGTTGGACAATGCTTCAATAATTGTACCATCTTGTTCTATAGAGGGTTGTTTAGCCATATATAGTTAATTAGAATGTAATACTTCTTCAATATATTTAAAGGTAGTAAGGATATCGGGTTCACCGTTTCCTATTGCTACCGCGTATTCAAAATGCGCTGATGGTTTACGGTCAGCGGTTATAATGGTCCAACCATCAGGTTTCTGCAAAATCTTCTTGCCCCCGAGATTAATCATGGGTTCGATACATATAACCATTCCAGTGCTTAATTTTACACCACGGCCTTTCCGCCCGAAATTTGGTACCTCGGGAGGTTCGTGCATTTTTTTTCCCAGCCCATGGCCAACCAATTCCCTCACGACAGAGAAACCCTCTTTCTCGGCAATAAATTGTATCGTGTGGCTTATATCACCTACCCGGTTCCCACTTATCGCCTGTTTAACCCCTTCATCCAGGCATTTTTTCGTGGTATCAAGTAAATGTTGAACTTCCTGGCTTATTTCCCCTACCGCGAAGGTATAGGCAGAATCACCATAATACCCTTTCAGATAAGTGCCACAATCCACCGACAAGATGTCGCCTTCTTGCAATG
>CAZKIR010000243.1:0-6494 GCA_964552835.1 uncultured Bacteroidales bacterium | reverse complement strand
CATCTCCGCCGTCCAGGCGGATTGGGGTCGCGGGTTCGAGTCTCGTTTCCCGCTCGATAGGAACGGCTTGGTTTGTGTGAAAAGTACAATTGCAAGCCTTCAACTAGTAGTTCTTAAAAGTAATGAAGGAATAGATACCAAATAATTTGGTACAAACTAGCGGGAATAGCTCAGTTGGCAGGCACATCTCCGCCGTCCAGGCGGATTGGGGTCGCGGGTTCGAGTCTCGTTTCCCGCTCAAATGCAAGGTTTTGTTTACTTTGAATAAAGACAAGCATTAACCGGGCGAAATGGATGTTCTTAGAAGCAGTGAAAAATGAAATGGCAAAGTATTTGCCAGTAGCAGGGAATAGCCAAGTTGGTAGGCACATCTCCGCCATATAGGCGGATTGGGGTCGCGGGTTCAAGTCTCGTTTCCCGTTATAATTGAAGCCGATGTAGCTCAGGGGTAGAGCGCTTCCTTGGTAAGGAAGAGGTCATGGGTTCAATTCCCATCATTGGCTCACTTGAAAAATTACGTGAAAAAAACAATAATAAAAAGTAGTTATCTAATTAATCATTAAAGTTATGGCTAAAGAAAAATTTGAAAGGTCCAAACCGCACGTCAATATTGGTACAATTGGTCACGTAGACCACGGAAAAACCACGCTAACAGCTGCTATTACTACAATTTTAGCTGCAAAAGGATTGTCTGAAATCCGTTCGTTTGATTCAATTGATAATGCCCCTGAAGAAAAAGAAAGAGGTATTACAATTAATACTGCACACGTGGAATATCAAACAGCGAACAGGCATTATGCTCACGTTGACTGTCCTGGTCACGCTGACTATGTTAAAAACATGGTTACTGGTGCTGCCCAGATGGACGGTGCAATTTTAGTTGTTGCCGGAACAGACGGCCCCATGCCACAAACCCGTGAACACTTGCTGTTAGCCCGCCAGGTAAACGTACCCCGTATCGTTGTTTTCTTGAATAAGGTAGATATGGTTGATGACCCTGAATTGCTCGAGCTTGTTGAAATGGAAGTTCGTGAATTATTGGATTTCTATGAATTTGACGGCGAGAATGCGCCTGTTATCCAAGGTTCTGCCCTTGGTGCCTTAAACGGTGAAGAAAAATGGGTTGACAAGGTAATGGAGCTCATGGAAGCTGTTGACGAATGGATTCCAGTTCCTCCAAGGGACAAAGAAAAGTCTTTTTTGATGCCTGTTGAAGATGTCTTCTCGATCACGGGCCGTGGTACAGTTGCTACTGGTAGGATTGAAACTGGTGTTATTAATACTGGTGAAGAAATGGAAATGATTGGATTAGGTGCCGAAAAACGCAAAACAGTATGTACTGGGGTTGAAATGTTCCGTAAAATCCTTGATACTGGTGAAGCAGGTGATAACGTCGGCTTGCTCCTTCGTGGTGTAGACAAGAAAGAAATTAAAAGAGGTATGGTATTGGCCAAGCCTGGTTCCATCACGCCGCATACCAAGTTTAAAGCCGAGGTATACGTGTTGAAAAAAGAAGAAGGTGGCCGTCATACTCCTTTTCACAATAACTACCGTCCCCAGTTTTACCTTAGGACCCTTGACGTGACGGGAGAAATCAAACTACCTGAAGGTACTGAAATGGTAATGCCTGGAGATAACGTTACCATTACGGTTGACTTGATTTACCCGGTTGCCTTGAACGTCGGTTTGCGTTTTGCAATCCGTGAAGGTGGGCGTACAGTTGGTGCAGGCCAGGTTATTGAAATTGTTGAATAAGCAAAAGGCTTAATATATTTAAAATCCTTGATTGGTTAGATTCGTCAAGCTTGACTTGATGAATCTAATCTTTTCTCTACGGGTGTAGCTCAATTGGCAGAGCGCTGGTCTCCAAAACCAAAGGCTGGGAGTTCGATTCTCTCCACCCGTGCATTAAACCGTTCATCATGAAAATTAAAAATTATCTTAAAGAAACATATAACGAGTTAATGAACAAGGTCTCTTGGCCAAGTTGGAAGGAATTGCAAAGTAGTGCAATTATCGTGATGATAGCATCTTTGATAATCGCGATGGTTGTTTTCGTGATGGATTATAGTTTCGAAAATTTGATGAGCTTCATCTACCAAATGTTTTACTAGGTATGAGCGAGGGAGATAAGAAATGGTACGTGCTCCGGGCTATCGGGGGTAAAGAAAAGAAAGCCAAAGAATTCATCGAGAGCGAGGTGGCCCGTTTAAATTTGCAGGATTATGTCTCGCAAGTCTTGATCCCGACGGAGAAGGTGTATCAAATTCGCAATGGAAAGAAAATTAGCAAGGAACGAAATTTTTTCCCTGGTTATATTTTGATAGAGGCAAACCTGATTGGAGAAATTCCCCATATTTTAAATAACATACCAAATATTATTGGTTTTTTGGGTTCCAAAGGGGATGAACCCGTGCCATTAAGAATGTCAGAGGTCAACAGGATACTTGGGAAAGTTGACGAGTTGGCTGAAAGCGATGAAGAAATTAACGAACCCTATTTTGTGGGGGAAACTATTCGCGTCGTTGATGGCCCATTTAATGGTTTTAATGGTGTGATTGAAGACGTGAACGAGGAAAAGAAAAAATTGAAAGTAATGGTCAAGATTTTTGGCCGGAAAACACCGCTTGAATTAAGTTTTATGCAGGTAGAAAAAGAATAAAATTAACATATTATAATATAATATAGCAATGGCAAAAGAAGTTGATGGCATCATCAAGTTGCAAATAAGAGGGGGCGCTGCAAACCCATCCCCCCCGGTAGGTCCCGCGCTTGGGGCAAAAGGGGTTAATATCATGGAGTTTTGCAAGCAATTTAATGCCCGTACACAAGAAAAAGCCGGTAAAGTTATCCCGGTTATCATCACGGTGTATTCTGATAAATCATTCGATTTTGTCACGAAATCCCCACCCGTTGCCGTGCAATTGATGGAGGTAGCAAAAATAAAAAAAGGTTCCCCCGAGTCTAATCGGAACAAGGTAGCTGCAATAACTTGGGACCAGGTAAAACAAATAGCAGGGGAAAAAATGCAAGATTTAAATGCGTTTAAAATAGAATCAGCCATGAAAATGGTTGCTGGTACTGCCCGTAGCATGGGGATCACTGTTAAAGGCACGAAGCCCTTTTAAGAATTATTAAAGGATAATTTACAGATATGAAGTTGACAAAAAATAAAAAAGCGGCACTTGAAAAAATCGATAAAGAGAAAAAGTATAGCTTGATCGAAGCCGCGAAATTGGTCAAGGAAGTGACTTATACAAAATTTGATGCTTCCGTTGATATAGATATCCGCTTAGGTGTCGATCCTAGAAAAGCGAACCAAATGGTGCGTGGTGTGGTATCGTTGCCGCACGGTACTGGGAAAGAAACAAAAGTTTTAGCCTTGGTTACCCCTGATAAAGAAGAGGAAGCAAAAGAAGCCGGCGCTGATTACGTGGGGTTGGACGATTATGTTGAAAAAATTCAAGGTGGTTGGACCGACGTGGACGTGATTATTACCATGCCAGCGGTTATGCCGAAAATCGGTAAACTCGGCCGGGTCCTTGGCCCCAGGGGGTTAATGCCTAATCCGAAGAGCGGGACTGTGACACCTGACGTGGGCAAGGCAATCAAAGAAGTTAAGCAAGGAAAAATAGATTTTAAGGTAGATAAGTTTGGGATAATCCATACTTCTATCGGGAAATCATCCTTTGATGCCGTGAAAATTTCAGAAAATGCCCGGGAATTTATTAATACCATTATTAAATTGAAGCCCGCCGCGGCGAAAGGTACTTATTTGCGGAGCATCGCGTTGTCATCTACCATGAGCCCTGGGATTGATATAGATGCAAAAGGATTGAACGAGTAAAATATTTAAAATAGCTGCATAAAGCCATGAAAACGAGAGAAGAAAAACAGGTCATTATAGATGAGATTACAGAGCGGTTAAACGATCATAGCCATTTATATATCGCTGATATATCAGGGCTAAATGCTGAAAACACGCATAAGCTCCGCAAAATGTGCCATGAAAAAGAAATTACCTTGATGGTATGTAAGAATACCCTCTTGAAAAGGGCTTTAAATTCCCAAGAAGGAAAATTTGAAGGCATAGAAGAAGTGTTAACAGGACCTACTTCTGTCATGCTTTCTAATACCGGAAACTTACCCGCGAAGCTTATTAAAGAATTCCGGAAAAATAATGAAAAGCCTCTATTAAAAGGCGCATACGTGGAAGAATCCGTTTATCTTGGCGAGGAAAGCTTGGAAACTTTGGTGCAAATTAAATCTAAAGAAGAACTTGTCGGGGATATCATATTATTACTGCAATCACCAATGAAAAACGTTATATCATCATTACAATCAGGTGGCAATACCCTGACCGGGTTATTAAAGACCTTATCAGACAAAAAAGAATAAAATAATAACATTAATTTAAATTTTGGAAAAATGGCAGAATTAAAAGAGCTTGCAGAACAATTAGTTAACTTAACAGTGAAGGAAGTTAACGAGTTAGCCGATATTCTCAAAGACGAATACGGAATTGAACCAGCTGCTGCAGCCGTAGCTGTTGCTGGGCCAGCTGTCGGTGGAGAAGCTGGCGGTGAAGAAGAAAAATCTAGCTTCGACGTTGTTTTAACTTCACCCGGTGGGGCCAAACTTCAGATCGTTAAGCTGGTAAAAGAATTAACCGGGCTAGGGCTGAAAGAAGCCAAAGCTTTGGTAGATGCTACACCGAAACCAATTAAAGAAGGGGTTTCAAAAGAAGAAGCAGAATCATTAAAAAATCAATTAGAAGAAGCTGGAGCAGAAGTTGAACTTAAATAGTATTTTTACCGAACATACAATGCAATAATAGGTTTAGGGTCTCAATGCAATGTTGGGATTCTAAGCCTTTTTGTTGTTTCTACTCAAGTAATTTTTTGATTCTTTCTATTCACTAAACGGCCGGTAAAAAATATGAACAACGAGAGAATAAATTTTTCTTCCACGAAAAATCAGATGGATTATCCTGATTTTCTGGAAATCCAAGTAAAATCTTTTGCCGATTTTTTTCAAATCGACACAACGCCCGAGGATAGAAAAAAGGAGAGCCTGAACCAAGTGTTTTCCGAAAATTTTCCTATCACGGATACCAGGAATAATTTCGTGTTGGAGTTTATAGATTATCAAATCGATCCTCCCAGGTATTCTATCGACGAGTGTATCGAACGAGGGCTTACGTATAACGTGCCGCTTAAGGCAAAATTGAAATTGTACTGCACAGATCCTGAACATGAGGATTTTGATACAGTGATCCAGGACGTTTACCTGGGTACGATTCCTTACATGAGCCCAAAAGGTTCGTTTGTGATAAATGGTGCCGAAAGGGTTATCGTATCCCAGTTACACCGATCACCAGGGGTGTTTTTTGGACAGAGCTTGCACGCGAACGGTACAAAACTTTATTCTGCCCGGATTATTCCTTTTAAAGGATCTTGGATAGAGTTCGCGACTGATGTGAACAACGTCATGTATGCATATATTGACAGGAAAAAGAAACTTCCGGTAACCACCTTGTTACGTGCAATAGGTTTTGAAAGTGACAAGGATATCCTCGAGATTTTCGATTTAGCTGACGAGCATAAAGTAACGAAAACCGGGCTGAAAAAGCTCGTGGGGCGCAAGTTAGCTGCTCGTGTTTTGAAATCCTGGGTGGAAGACTTCGTTGACGAGGATACGGGCGAAGTGGTTTCTATTGAACGAAATGAAATCGTGGTAGATCGGGAAACTGTTTTAGAACCTGAACATGTTGACGAGATCGTCGATTCTGGTTCAAAAACCATTTTACTTCATAAAGAAGGGCAAAACCTTACCGATTACGAGATCATCTATAATACGTTACAAAAAGATCCATGTAACTCGGAAAAAGAAGCTATCCTTCATATCTATAGGCAATTACGTAACTCTGAACCCCCTGATGAGGCTACTGCACGGGAGGTAATAGAGAATTTGTTTTTTTCTGATAAACGATATGACCTTGGTGAAGTTGGTCGGTACAGGATAAACCGTAAACTGGGCATTAATATCCCGATGGATACCAAGGTGCTTACCAAAGAAGATATTATTGAGATTATCAAGTACCTTATCGAATTGATTAATTCCAAAACGGATGTTGATGATATTGATCACTTGAGTAACCGACGTGTGCGTACTGTCGGGGAGCAACTATACAATCAATTTGGCGTGGGCTTGGCACGTATGGCAAGGACTATTCGCGAACGAATGAACGTGAGGGACAACGAGGTTTTTACACCGGTTGACCTGATCAATTCGAAAACATTGTCTTCGGTCATTAATTCCTTTTTTGGTACTAACCAATTGTCACAGTTCATGGATCAAACCAATCCCTTGGCCGAGATGACACATAAAAGAAGGATGTCAGCCCTTGGGCCTGGTGGCCTTTCCCGCGAACGGGCCGGTTTTGAAGTTAGGGACGTTCATTATACCCACTACAACCAACTATACCCAATCAA
>CAZKIR010000242.1:4173-6514 GCA_964552835.1 uncultured Bacteroidales bacterium | reverse complement strand
CGGGCATCGAAACATCACCAGGTTCAAGTTGGTATGCCGCCGTCTCGAATGGATATACCATTTTAAATACCGTGAAATAACCCAAGTGGCCCCCGTTACGTTTCACGCTCGGGTCATCTGATGTGGCCCGGGCAACTTTTTCAAAAGGTTCTCCACGGGTTATCCGCTTTCGTATCTCCAAGGCCTTGTTATAGGCATAAGCCGTGTCTTCCGGGCTAGGGTTTTCCTCCATTCGAACAAGTATATGGCTCACGTCCATGTCCCATCGTGCCCTTTTATATGCTTCTTGCAAAATAGAATCTTCATAATCTTGAGATTTCATGTAAGGCTCCTCCAGCTGTTCTCGATAACTTGACAGTTCTTTTTGAAAAGATTCTGTTGTATCAAGGCCAAGGGCTTCGGCTTCCATGACTTTCAACTTGAAGTTGACGAATAAATCAAGGTATTCGTCAACTGATTTGGCATCTATGCTATTGTTATTATTTTTGCTATAAACCCGAATAAATTCTGATTTTGTAACAGGCTTGTTATCAATTGTTAGCAAGACTTTTTCATCATCTCCCTTACTAGCTGTCAATAGCAAGGCAATACTTAAAAAAAGACTCGTGAAAAATAACTTTCTCATTGGTATTTAAGTTTTAAGGATTAATATATTATTCTTTATTTTCATAAAGCGAACGCGTGTAGTTTGGTGCTTCACTGGTAATGGTAACATCGTGCGCGTGGCTTTCAATAACCCCTGAAGATGTTATCCTTACAAACTTGGCATCCATCAAGGCAGGTATATCGTTAGCCCCACAGTATCCCATGCCGGCCCGGAGCCCGCCTTCTAACTGGTAAATGACTTCAGACAAGGTACCCTTGTACGGGACCCTGGCCGCGATGCCCTCGGGCACCAGTTTTTTAATATCATCTTCTACATCTTGAAAATACCTGTCTTTTGAACCTTGTTGCATGGCTTCAATGGAACCCATCCCACGATAAGATTTAAATTTTCGACCGTTATAAATAATGGTCTTGCCAGGGGATTCTTCTACCCCTGCCAATAAAGATCCGATCATGATAGCATCGGCGCCGGCCGCGATCGCTTTCACGATATCGCCCGAGTAACGGATACCCCCGTCACCAATTAACGGCACCCCGGTCTCTTTTATTGCAGTAGCCACGTCATAAATGGCTGTTAATTGCGGAACCCCCACGCCGGCAACTATCCGCGTGGTACAAATAGAACCCGGCCCGATGCCTACTTTCACGGCATCAGCCCCGGCATCGACCAAATCTTTAGCCGCTTTGCCCGTGCCGATATTCCCAACGATAACGTCAACATGGAAGTTTTCTATCTTTATCTTTTTTAACATGTTCAGCACGCCAATATGGTGGCCATGGGCGGTATCGATTACCACGGCGTCCACGTTGGCCTTTACCAAGGCCTTTACCCGGTCAACCGTGTCAGGAGTTACCCCTACGGCCGCGGCAACTTTTAAACGCCCTTTATCGTCCTTGCAGGCATTCGGGTTATCTTTTACCTTGGTGATATCTTTGTATGTTAATAAACCAATAAGCTTGTTTGACTCGTCTACCACGGGCAACTTTTCAATCTTGTGCCTTTCAAGTATCTCCGTGGCTTTTTCCAGGTCGGTGTCCTGGGTAGTAGTGATAACATTTTCACGGGTCATGACTTCCTTGATGGGCCGGTCCATGTCGGTTTGAAACCTTAGGTCCCGGTTAGTTACGATACCAATTAATACCCCCTGATCATCTATAACAGGAATCCCGCCAATCTTGTATTCTTTCATCAAATTTAATACATCGCCCACGTTAGATTCCTTGTTTATGGTAATGGGATCGGTAATCATGGTATTTTCGGCCCGTTTTACCTTTTTAACTTGCGCGGCCTGGTCCTCGATGGTCATATTTTTATGGATCACCCCGATCCCCCCTACCCTTGCCATGCTAATGGCAAGATTGGCCTCTGTAACCGTGTCCATGGCGGCGGATACCAGGGGCAACTTGAGGGTTATGTTCCTTGAAAAGCGTGTTGAAATATCGGCTTCCCTGGGAAGGACTTGAGAATAAGAGGGTACCAGGAGAACATCATCGAAAGTTAAACCTTCATGAATGATTTTATCTTTTTTAAAGGACATTTCGCGTATTTTTATATTTTTAAAATTTTGGCAAATTACGAAAAAAAATACCGTATTTTAAAAGGGAACACTGTTTTTTATTGTTAAAAAATCTAAAAAAGAGGCTTGAACGAATTTCAACAAATATTACTGGAAAACTGGGGCCACGCAACTTTTCGCCCCCTTCAGGAAGATATCGTGCGATCGGTGCACGGGGG
>CAZKIR010000242.1:3698-4163 GCA_964552835.1 uncultured Bacteroidales bacterium | reverse complement strand
CGTGCTGGACGGTCAGGACGTGGCGCTGATTATGCCCACGGGCGGCGGCAAATCAATTACCTTCCAGGTACCTGTCCTGGCCAAGGAAGGCCTGGCCATCGTGGTAACACCCTTGATCGCCCTGATGAAAGACCAGGTTGAGAACCTTAAACAACGAAAAATTAAAGCCCTGGCCATCTACTCGGGCATGTCGCGAAACGAGATCGATATTGCCTTGAACAATTGCCTTTACGGGGATTATAAGTTCTTGTACGTTTCACCTGAACGCTTGGGCACCAAGCTTTTCCAGGCCAGGCTCGAAAAAATGAAGGTAAACCTGATCGTGGTCGACGAAGCCCATTGCATCTCGCAATGGGGCTATGATTTTCGTCCATCCTACTTGAACATTGCCGATATCCGCCCCTATTTCCCGGAGGTACCCGTGCTGGCCCTCACGGCCACGGCTACCATCGGCGTGGTGGATGA
>CAZKIR010000242.1:0-3688 GCA_964552835.1 uncultured Bacteroidales bacterium | reverse complement strand
TTTGAAAGGGAAAACCTGGTATACCTCGTGCGAAAGGTGGAAGATAAACGCAAATACCTGCTCGAAAGCCTGAAAAAGGTAAAAGGCAGTGGAATAATTTATGCCCGTACCCGGAAAAAGACCAAAGAAATAAGCCTTTTATTGAGGAAAGAAAAAATCAGTGCCGACTACTACCATGCAGGCCTTACCCGTGAAAAAAGAGACGTGAAGCAACACCAATGGAAGACGGGCGAAACCCGGGTAATGGTCTCGACCAATGCCTTTGGCATGGGCATTGATAAACCCGATGTCCGTTTCGTGATCCATTTTGACCCGCCCGATACCCTGGAAGCCTATTTTCAAGAAGCCGGGCGCGCCGGCAGGGATGGCAAGAAAGCCGTGGCCGTGTTGCTACATAACCCGGCCGATGAGAAAAAGGCCGAGGCAAGGGTGCAAAACAATTTCCCCGAAATACCTTACATAAAAAACGTGTACAAGGCCCTGGGCAATTATTTACAAATCCCTTACGGCGGAGGCAAAAACATGGCCTATGACTTTCAAATGGGGGATTTTTCCTCGCGTTACCAATTTTCCATTACCACGGCTTTTAGCAGTTTAAAAATCCTGGAACGGGAAGGGTACATTGAATTGACCGACGAGTTGAACAACCCGGCCAAGCTACATTTCCTGGTAGGCCGTGAAGACCTTTACAAGTTCCAGGTGGCCAATGCCGCTTTTGATGGGTTTATAAAACTATTATTGCGATCTTACACGGGCCTTTTTAGCGATTACGCCGCGATAGACGAGAAAGACCTTGCCCGGAGGGGACAATTGACCATGGAAAGGACTTTCGAGTTCCTGAATAAACTTCAAAAATATGGTATAGTAAACTATATACCACGCAAGAAAAACCCCGTTATCGTTTTCATAGAAGAAAGATTACAAGACAAAAACATCCATATTAGCAAGGAAAACTACCAGGAACGAAAAAAACGTTACGTGCAAAAACTGAACGCGGTGTTTGATTACACGAATACTGAAACCAAATGCCGAAGTCAATTTTTGCTGGAATACTTTGGTGAAAAAAACGCGCGGCGCTGTGGGCAATGTGATATCTGTAACAAGCGCGACTTACTAGGCTTAAGTGCTTACGAGTTTGACATGGTATTGGAAGAGGCAAAAAAACTATTGTCACGGGAAGCAATTAGCCTCGAAAAACTGGTTGACGAAATCCACCAGCCCAAGGAACGCTCCCTGAAAGTAATCCGCTGGCTCCTTGATAACGGAAAAATAAAACAAGATGAACAGGGGTTATTGGTCTGGAAGCAAGGGTAAGGCTTGATACCAAACTGAACATGATTATTAAATATTAATGAGAACATGTTCTTTATCACGAATATATTATAACAAGTAAGACAGCACGAAAAAAACTTGGAATTTATTACTTTTGCAAATTAAAATGACCCATTGATGGAAAACGAACTAGAACACCCGGTCTATTCTAAAAGCGTGTTGGAATTTGTCGCGGTGGCCAACGAGTATTGCTCCACCTTGGAACAGACCAGGGGTTTATCTAAAAAAGACCTGATCGTCCAATTACAAAAAATGTTGCCCCTGCTGTATTTTAAAATGTCAATGGTGCCACCATTCGAAACAGTACTGGAAGAGACCAACGAGAAATTCGTGACCGAACAAGACTGGAACTATATACAGGGCATAGTAAAAGAGAAGATGGGAAAACATGACGATTTCCTGGAAGTTTTTGACCCCGCCATGCAAGAAAGGGAAGAACCCGTGAACCAAAGCATTTCAGAAAACCTCGCCGATATTTACCAGGAATTAAAAGACTTCTTGATGCTTTACCGCATGGGCAATGAAGACATCATGAACGATGCCGTGTGGGAAGCAACTATGAACTTCGAGAGTGAATGGGGACAGAAACTGGCCAACTTGATCGGTGCTTTTCACCGGGTGGCATACTCGGGCGAAGAGCTGGAAGAAGAAAATTACCGGCCTTTCACCGAAGACGATTTAGAAGACATGAACACCAGCGATTGGTTAATTTCGAGAAAAATGAGAAACAGCGAGGAGGACAATGAAAACATATAAAGAAAGCATCACCAAAGAAGAAATATACGAACTCCCTTTAAAAAATTTTACAGGTACCATCCACTTGATTGAAGAACCTGGCCAAATCGGCCCCGCGATCAAAAAACTTAAACAACAATTACTGTTGGGCTTTGATACCGAAACCAAACCTTCGTTTAAAAAAGGGAAACGACATAAAGTGGCCTTGCTGCAACTCTCCACGGGCAACGAAGCTTTCTTGTTCCGGTTAAACCGGGTTGGACTGCCCAACGAGCTAAAAGAAATACTGGCCAACGAGGATATCATTAAAGCCGGTGCTGCCATACACGACGACCTGAAAGCCTTGAGGCAATTGAATGATTTTATGCCAGCGGGCTTCGTAGAGCTACAGCAACACGTGAAAAATTTCGGGATCGAAAACAATGGCCTGAAAAAAATCACTGCCATTATCCTGAATTTCCGGATATCGAAATCGCAACGCGTTACCAACTGGGAAAACGGCAAACTGACCAGCGCACAAGCCCTTTATGCGGCCACTGATGCCTGGGTGTGTTACGAGATATACAAAAAACTAGAACAAGAATAAATAACATGCAAGATCACGTGAAAATCATCCTTAAGTCCGGGAAAGACCAGTCGTTAAAACGTTTCCACCCCTGGGTATTCTCTGGGGCTATCAAGAAAATACACGGGGATCCCGCCGAGGGGGATATGGTAGACGTGTATTCCAACAAGGACGAGTTCCTGGGCCAGGGCCATTACCAAAAATCCTCTATCGCGGTACGTATCGTAAGTTTTGAAAAAATAGAAACTACTTACGATTTCTGGAAAAAAAAGATAGAAGCCGCCTTGGCCTACCGAAAAAATACCGGGTTTTTCAATAATAAAAAAACCAACGTGTACCGCGCCGTGTACGCTGAAGGCGACGGGCTGCCCGGCCTGATCGTGGATTACTACAACGGTACTGCCGTGATGCAATGCCATTCGGTGGGCATGTTCCAGGAACGGGAAAACCTCTCGAAAGCACTACAAAAAACCCTCGGGGAGGATTTATATTGCATTTATGATAAAAGCCATAAATCCCTCCCTTTCAAGGCCGGCATAGAAACTGAGAACACCTACCTGTTCGGAAAACCACGGACCGATATCGTGACAGAATATGGTAACCAGTTTAAAATAGACTGGATAGGTGGGCAAAAAACAGGCTTTTTTATTGATCAACGCGAAAACAGGGCCCTGGTAGGAAAGCATTCAAAAGGCAAACGCGTGCTAAACATGTTCGGGTACACGGGCGGGTTCTCGGTATACGCCTTACAAGGGGGGGCTAAGCTCGTGCATTCAGTAGATGCCTCAAAAAAAGCCACTGACCTTTGCCAGGAAAATATCACCTTGAATTTTGGCAACGAGACCAGGCACGAAGCCTTCGCGACCGACGCGTTCGAATACCTTGACCAGATGGAAGAAATGTACGACCTCATCATCCTTGACCCCCCGGCCTTTGCCAAGCACCATAACGTGTTGAAACAGGCATTACAAGGCTACAAGCGGTTAAACCAAAAAGCCCTGGCCAAAATAAAACCCGGGGGCCTGTTGTTCACCTTCTCGTGCTCGCAAGTGGCAA
>CAZKIR010000241.1:0-6534 GCA_964552835.1 uncultured Bacteroidales bacterium | reverse complement strand
TAGAGGTTTCGGCAAAACTATTCGCGTAAGGGGCGTAATAGTTCCTGGGATAAGAGCGGTACAAGGCAGCCAGGCTTAAGCGGGGGCTTACCTGGAAAAGTGCGCCGTCTATTATGGCCAGGCTGTTTTCCTGCCCCATGGCAGCTTCCCCGAAAAAGTGCCAGTCTTTTAACCGATACGAGTAGTCGAAACTTCCAAAATAGCCGTTTTGGAGGATTTGTTTAAACTTGGTATATAACCGGCCTGTAGGTTCTATCCTGGCATTGTACCGGGTGTTCAATAAAGTAAGCCCGGCATGGAACCGTTTCTGGTTATACTGGCAATTCGTGCCCCACGAAAACTCTCCCAGGGCATTTTCGTCAAATATCTCGTTCCTGTTACGATGGTACCCCGAGTTCTGGATCGAGCTTACCGAAAGGACTTTGCCAGTAGTATTATCAAGTTGGCTGATGTTCGCGTCCCGGTTTTTACGCGAAGCGAATACCGATAGTTCAAAGTGTTTTTTTGCCAGGGTGGTGGCAAGGCCCCTGAAATACATGTTCTCGTTTGAAGAAGAAGAGCGTCGTATACCCGTGGCCCCTTTGTTAATATTCAAGACATAAGGTGATTTTCCGAACCCAAAACCTGACCATAAAACCAGTCCTTGCCCGAATGACAAAGAATAATCGCCGGCAACAAGTTTCTTTACCAGCCCTAGTTTGTTTACTTGCACGTATCCCGAGTAAAAATCAAAACCCCGGGGGTTACTTTTTCGAAAGAAGGCTTCGCCCGGGTCTTTCTTAGCAGTTATTCCAGCGTAAACCAAGCGATCAAGCTGGTACCTGTATTTTGAATAGAGTTTTAACCGGTTTCCCTCGTGGGAAGTGTCAGCGGGCGATAAACCGAAAAGATTACCTTGGTTTCCGGCGGGCGGAAGGCTGGCCCTGACGTATACCTTTCCCTTGCCCTTTTTCGCGATGGTTTTCCAGCTTAGGGTGGGGTATTTCTTTTTATTGCTCAAGTGGACAAAAGGGGCCAGTCCCTTTATCAGTTCCCTGTCAAACCCGTATACTAGTTGTAATTCTTGCAGGCTCACAAGCATACCATGGTTTTCCCGGTATTCTATTAAGCTATAGATTTGAAAGTCATTTAGCACGTGTAATTGTTCAAGGTCTTCCCTGGTGGCCGTGTTCAAGTTTAAAGGATTGATGGACAATTCTTGAAAATCCTCGTGCAATTGTTCGAGGTTTCCCGGCTCTTCCATGTAGGTGATAAAGTATTCAATGGCATTGGATACCACTTCCGGGTTGTCTTGGTATTCTTGACCAAAAATGGAAAGGGAAAAGAATAGCAAACAAGATGTTAATTTATTCCGCATCGAATTGGTAGGTTATGGCAATATGAGGGATAAAACCAAGAACTTCATGAGACACGAAAGAAACGTCGGCCGCGGCACCCGATAAGCCAAAACCCATCCCGAAGCTATACTGGTAACTCGTGATGCCCGATGATATTCCTGCCCGGGCAAAAATAGACTTGTAAAGGTTATATTCAACCCCGGCCTTGTAAACGGGCGCGTATTGTAAGGTTTTCCCGGCTTCTACTGCCAGGGTGGCTTTTTGGTCAATTATATAGGCCATGCCAAACCGCATGCTGGTCGGGATTTTTTCATCGAGTTGGTTAGACAATTTTAAAGCCAGGGGGTTAAAAACATGTGCCCCGAGCCACAAATCCGGTACTATTTCGCCCAGCAATCCAAGTTCAAAGGTAATGTTGCCGGCATTGCCATATTCTTGGGCAATGTATGTATGCAAGTAGTCTAACTGGATGCCCGTGGCAAATGATTTCCCGAACTTCCGGGCATAGGCAAAGCCAATTTTTTGTTCATTATATTGCTCGTAACCGAAATATCGGAATTGTAGCCCCATGGTACCAGGATCAACATGATAAGCCCCTGCCAAGGCTTTGGTATTGTTGTGAACATTGAACCGGTTTTCAGAATATACGCCCAGTGCCCAGGTATCAATAAAAGCAAGGCCTGCCTGGTTGTGATGGATGCTCCATAGATTGGTAAAAGTGACGGCGGCTTGTCCCATGGCCGCTGCCCTGCCCCCCGTGGGATAGTTTTCGTTGCTGGCTTTGACCGGGACAAAACCAAAAAACATCAAGAGTATTAAAAATACCAAGATTTTTATGCCTGACCGTGAATGGGTTAATATAATTATCTCATGCATACTCCATCAAAATTAATATTTTTTTTCTATTTTTATGGCTCATTATTAATTAAAAACCTTTCTCTTGGGTAAAATGAGTCCAGTATAAAAATGTAAACACATGAAAAAAAATCTACTTGTTTTTTGGTTTTGTTGCCTTTTCCTGTGCAGTTTACCTATGGTTCAAGGCCAGGAAGGCATTTCTGATGAAGAACTCCTTGACATTTACGATGGCCTAAGGGTTGCCGATGTATCGGATGGAATGGACATGGTCGGCCTTCGGGACCTAGGCCTGGTTGATCAAAAAATCGTGGCCTTGTGGAAAGACATTGATAATTTTGATCACATGTTTCAAGGCATCGCCGTGACCGCTCGTTACGTGCCTACAAATAGGATTATTAAAAACCCCATGGAACCGGGCGAATATAAAAAATGGGAAGGAGAATGGTACAACGAGTTGTCGCCAGAGCCTTTTGTCGATAGTATAAAGGAAGGTTCGGTGGTGATCCTTGACGTGCATGGCGATGGCGATTGCGGCACGGTGGGCTCGTATAATTCCTTGGCCTGGGTCAGCAAAGGGGCCAGGGGAATCGTATCGAACGGGGGCATCCGGGACACCGATGAGATCATAAAGCAAAAAATTCCTGTATACCTGGATCCCGATAACCGGGGCCGGGGCATAAGACCGGGCAGGAACGAGATTGAATCCGTGAACCAGCCGGTTACCATAGGCGAGGTGCTTATCCGCCCGGGCGACGTGATCGTGGCTGATGGCGACGGGGTAATTGTTGTGCCCAGGGAATATGCAAAACAAGTAGCCCAATTTGCCCGCGAGGTATTAAATTCTGACAAGAATGCCCGTCGCAGCTTGTACAATCAATTAGGACGTCCCTTGGATCATACCGTGGAAGAATAGTCAAGTAACGTAAAGTGCATAATAAAAATCGAGAATGAACAATAAAAACGAAACCCTTTGGGGCATTGACCTGGGAGGGACTAAAATTGAAGGTGTCGTATTAGCATCAGCGGAAAATCCTAAAATATTGGCAAGAGAACGGATACCAACCGAATCAGAAATGGGGTACCGGCACGTGATTAACCAGATAGGAAGGTTGATCGTGTTGTTAACAAAAAAAACCGGTTTTAAACCCAATGGGGTGGGCATGGGCACGCCCGGAACCCTGGAACCTGCCACGGGATTGATGAAAAACAGTAACACCACGTGTTTAAATGGCATGCCCTTTCAAAAAGATTTGGAAGGGCAATTTAACATACATTTCAAGATTGCCAATGATGCCAATTGTTTTGCCCTTGCCGAGGCAAAATTTGGCGCGGGAAAAGCCATTAACCCGGACGCGGAAGTCGTGTTTGGCGTAATACTTGGCACGGGCGTTGGCGGTGGCGTGATTGCCCATGACAAGATTATTGCCGGAATGCATGGCCTTGGTGGTGAATGGGGACATAATTTTTTGGATGAATCTGGCGGTAAATGTTATTGCGGGCGTGCAGGTTGCGTGGAAACGGTCATTAGTGGCCCCGCGCTGGAAAAATATTATAATAGCTTAACAGGCCAGCAGCTTAGCCTTAAAGAGATTAACGAGAAATACGAGAATGGGCAAGACGAGGGGGCTACTAAAACGATTGAAAGGCTCCATCTTTTTTTTGGGAAAGCCATTGCTAACGTGATCAATATTATCGACCCGGAAATTATTATCCTTGGCGGTGGAGTTGGCAACGTGGGTTCAATTTACACCAAAGGGATTGAAGAAGTTGAAAAATACGTGTTTAACGAAGAAGTCAAAACCCATTTCGTGAAACCCAAGTTAGGAGATAGCGCGGGTGTTTTTGGTGGGGCAGCCTTGATGGCCAACTTGAATGATATCAAGATCCATTAATCACCAAAAATAGGACGTTTATACTGTAAAAAAGGCCTTTCGTAAAAAAAATCCTTGTAGGCGGGCAGAAAGGGTGGATTTTTTTTTTAAGACAATATTTAAATTCGTATTTTTAAATTCCTAAAATACATCAAATGTATAAAAGAACCCTTTGCCAACTATCGTGCGCCCTGCTATTGTCCTGGTTTTTCCTGGCCGCCCAGGGCCAAAGTAAATTATTGGAAATTGCCGGGTTTGACAGCGACAAGATGAGTATCCGGAAACTTATGCAAGAAGGAGAATATTATTTTTTATACGAAGATTACCAGGAAGCCCTTCATTTTTACAAGCAGATTGATACGACCCGGTACACGAACGCTAACGTGAAATACCATATTGGCTTGTGCTATCTTTTTACCCCTTTTAATAAACCCCGTGCGATTTCTTATCTGGAAAAAGCTGTCGAAAATATTACACCCGATTATCGAGGGGGCAGTTTGAACGAAACCCATGCCCCGGAAGATGCCTATTATTACCTGGGGCAAGCTTACTTGATTGACAACCAGTATGAAAAGGCTTGCAAGGTTTTTGAAAAATTTAGGGCAACCATAAAGCCTGGGGCTATTTATGACCTGGTGTACATAAACCAGGCCATTGAATCATGCCTGAGCGCGAAAGAACTTACGAAAAAACCCATTGATGTAGAATTTGTTAACGTGAACGGGCCGGTAAACGACCGCTTTTCCAATATTCGCCCTACCGTTAACGGGAGTGGTGAAGTGATGGTTTATACTTCCAAGCGAAAATTTTATGATGCTATCCTTTTCTCCAAAAAGCGGGATGGAAAATGGAGCAGCCCGGTGAACATTACCCCGCAAATTGGTTCGGACGGTGATTTTTACCCTACCGGGATATCTAATGACGGAAAAACTTTACTTTTAAACCGGCAAGATTTATTTGAAGGGGATATTTATATATCCTATTTCTCTGATGAATCAGGGCAATGGAGCAAAGCCAAAAAAGTGGAGGGTGACGTGAATTCAAGTGCATGGGAATCGCACGCGAGTTTTTCACATGATAATAAAACAATCTACTTCGCCAGTGATCGCGACGGTGGCTACGGTGGCCTTGATATATACAGGGTTACTGTTGACAATGATGGAAAATGGGAGGACCCCGTGAACCTGGGCGCCCAGGTTAATACCCCTTTTGACGAAGATACCCCTTTTAGCTGCCGTAAAGGGAAAAAGTTATTTTTCAGCTCCAGGGGCCATAAATCAATGGGCGGATTTGACGTGTTTTCTTCAACCATACAGGAAGACGGGGGATGGGACAGACCTCGAAATATAGGGTACCCGTTAAATACTACCGATGACGACCAGTTTTTTGTCCCCCTTGAGGATGGAAAAACAGGCTTTATCTCAACTTTTGGAAAAGGTGGGAACGGGAAATTTGATATTTATCGTGTTGAGATAAAATAAATTAGCGTGAACCTTGCCATTGAAAGGCATAAAGGGTTCTTGTAAAGGAAAAATTTTCTTCTGTCAATTGTAACTTTTTAGTATTTTTTCCATCTTACTGGAAACTTCGTGCTGCCTTTTTATAATAAATTACTGGCATGCATAGTTATTGATGTATATAACCTGATTCTTTTATCATGATTAGCTTACGGAACATCCATAAATCATACCAGATAGGCCAAAACCCCTTGCACGTGTTAAAAGGAATTGACCTTGAAATAGAAAAAGGGGAGCTGGTTTCTATCATGGGCTCCTCGGGCAGTGGTAAATCCACCTTGTTAAATATCATTGGCGTGTTAGATAATTACGAGACAGGTGAATATTATCTAAATCAAATCCAGATGAAGGATCTTACCGAAACAAAAGCTGCCTACTACCGGAACCAATACATTGGCTTCGTGTTTCAGTCATTTAACTTGATCTCGTTTAAAAATGCCATGGAAAATGTTGCATTGCCTCTTTATTACCAGAAAATTAGCCGCAAAAGACGAAATCTTTTGGCCATGGAAATGCTGGAAAAAATGGGCTTGAAGGAATGGGCAGGGCACTTGCCCAACGAGATGTCGGGTGGGCAAAAACAACGCGTGGCCATTGGCCGGGCCTTGATATCAGACCCTCACGTGATCTTGGCCGATGAGCCTACCGGGGCCCTTGATTCTCAAACATCCAGCGAGGTGATGGATTTGTTCCAGGAAATTAACCGGATGGGAAAAACCGTACTAATCGTGACCCATGAGCACGATATAGCCGGCATGACCAAACGGGTTATCCATTTAAAAGATGGATATATTGAAAAAGAAATTCATAACTCCGTTTTAAAAGCAGACCATGTTTGACCTGGACAAGTGGCAAGAAATATACAGCACCATCAAAAAGAATAAACTCCGTACTTTTCTGACCGGGTTTAGCGTGGCATGGGGCATTTTCATGCTGATTATCCTCCTGGGC
>CAZKIR010000240.1:0-6560 GCA_964552835.1 uncultured Bacteroidales bacterium | reverse complement strand
AGAAGAATTGGCCAACATGAATTTCCTGGTAGAAGATTGGGGCGGCAAATACCAGTCGCAAGAAATTTCAGCCAAACAAGGGAAGAAAATTGAAGAATTATTGGAAAAAGTACTCCTGGAGGCCGAACTGTTAGACCTTAAAGCAAACCCCGATCGCATCGCTAACGGTACAATTATCGAGTCGTCATTGGATAAAGGCCGTGGCTACGTGGCCACTATCCTGGTGCAAAACGGGACCTTGAAAATAGGCGATATTATCCTCTCTGGTATTTGTACAGGGCACGTGAAAGCCATGTACAACGAGCGGGGCAAGCAGGTTGACGAGGTGGGTCCGGCCACGCCGGCCCTAATCTTAGGCCTGAATGGTGCGCCCCAGGCTGGAGAACAATTCCACGTGATGGAAAGCGACCGGGAAGCCAAAGAAATAGCGAACAAACGTGAGCAACTGCAACGCGAACAAGGGTTACGTACACAGAAACATATTACCCTGGACGAGATTGGCCGCCGGATTGCCATAGGGAACTTCCAGGAATTGAACATCATCGTGAAAGGTGACGTGGACGGTTCAGTCGAGGCCTTATCAGACGCACTTATAAAACTGTCTACCAGCGAAATACAGGTTAACGTGATACACAAGGGCGTGGGCCAAATATCCGAAACCGATGTGATGCTCGCGGTAGCGTCAAACGCCATTATCGTAGGGTTCCAAGTAAGGCCTTCAGCCGGGGCCAGGCGCTTGGCCGAGAAAGAACAAATTGATATCCGGTTATACTCTATTATCTACGATGCCACTAACGAGATAAAAGATGCCATGGAAGGAATGCTTTCACCAGAAATCAAAGAAGAAATCCTGGGCACGGCCGAGGTGAAAGATATATTTAAAATAACCAAAGTGGGAACCGTGGCAGGATGCCAGGTGAGGGAAGGAAAAATAAACCGCAACGCCAGGGTACGCATCATCCGTGACGGGATCGTGGTTTACACTGGAGAACTTTGCTCTTTAAAAAGGTTTAAAGAAGATGTAAAAGAAGTGGCTTCCGGGTATGAATGCGGGCTGAATGTTGAAAACTACAATGATATAAAGGTAGGGGACATGATAGAAGCGTTCCAGGAAGTAGAAGTAAAAAAAACATTGGAATAAAAAAGAGATAGGGAAAAAAAAAAAGAGCGGACAGGGATATGATAAGACACCAGTCAAAGCCTGAAATATATTTTCACGCCGGTATGCCCAAAACGGCTTCTACTTTTTTACAAAGACAGGTATTCCCGAACCTGACAGGTATCCATTTCATCAAAAAACATGATTTTCCAGTATGGAAAGACATCATGGGGAGTGTACCCTCGAAAAAATTCCTGCTCAGCAACGAGTGGGATATTGGCATTGAACGCACCGATAAAAAATTGCGTGCATTTGCCAAGGAATGTCCCGATGCACGAGTGATCCTGTTTTTCAGGCGACACGATAACTGGATATTATCAAAATACAAGTATGATATAAGAAAACACGGGAGCTTGCTTTTTGAAGATTATTTTAACCTTGATGATGACCATGGCAAGATAAAGAAAAAGCACTTGCGGTATTTTGATAAAATAACACTCGTTGAACAATTGTTCAAACACCCACCAGCTATCTTCTTTCAAGAAGAACTGGTAAATGATTTCACGGCTACTATTACTTCACTGGCAGCTACCATGAACGCCTTGATTGACGTGAACGAGATACCCCGGAAAACCGTGAAAAAAGCTTACAACCAAAAGCAATTGCTGAAAGTACGCGCGTTTAACAAACGGTACCCCTTTGATCCGCCAAAAGCTAAAAACCCCGTGCACAAGTTTTTTTCAAGGAAACCCAGGGAGTTCGTGTTGCATTCGGTTGCTTGCCTTGCCCAGCTGACGCCAGAAAAAAGCGTGGAAGGCATAGAACTCGTGCCAAAACAAGAATTACAAAGAATCCGGGAACAATATCAAGACGATTGGAAAGCCTGCGTAGAATATGCCAGCAAACAAAGGGAAATCCATTTACCCTAGATATTTTTTTTATAGGAAAGAAACATTTTTCTGTTTTTAGAGTTAAACCAAATGTATCCTTACGTAGAAAGATCGGCCAACCAGCAGGGCTATCAGGGGCATTGCCCCTTTTTAAGGATACATTGACAAGAAAATGATATCACTGGTAGATATATGTTTTTTTATTATTTTTATCCCTTTAACCAAAATAATAAGTATATGCAACAAAATATTTTCATTACCATTTTATTACTGGCCAGTTCCGTTCTTATTGCCCAGCAAAAAGAACCTACTTTATCATTTGATAAAGAAATACACGATTTTGGCAAAATTAAGGAAGACGGTGGCAAAGTGGATTACAAGTTCATGTTTGCCAACACGGGCGCACAGCCGCTGGTTTTAACGAATATCAAACCCAGTTGTGGCTGTACCTCGACCGATTACACGAAAAAACCCGTGATGCCCGGTGAAAGGGGTTTCCTGAACGCGAGTTTTGACCCGAGGCGCAGGCCAGGAAATTTCAACAAAAGCATCACGGTTGAATCCAACGCGCAAAATTCTCCCCTTGTTTTGCGTATCAAGGGAGAAGTCCTTCCGAAAGAAAAATCGATAGAGGATTTATACCCTTTTAAAATCGGGGGATTACGCCTGGAATCAAACCATTTCGGGTTGGCCAAAATTAATATTGATGAGGTAAAAAAAGAATCATTTCCCGTCGTGAACATTTCCGATATGCCCATTGAAATCAGTTTTCGGGATGTACCCAAGCATTTAAAACTCGAACCGGCCCCTAAAACTTTAGCACCCGGTGAAAAGGGGGTTATCAAAGCCGAGTACAACGCGAAAATGAAAGATGACTGGGATTTCGTGTACGATAGGGTATACCTGTTGCAAAACGGCAAAATGGAAGCAAATAACCGGATAACCGTGAGCGCTACTATCGTGGAAAATTTCTCCCACCTTTCGGAAGAAGAATTGGCCAATGCCCCGGTAGTAAAATTTGAAGAAAAAAAATATGATTTCGGGAAGGCAAAACAGCGGGAAAAGATTACCCATGATTTTAAATTCACGAACGCGGGAAAAAGCGATTTGGTTATCCGTAAAATCCGGAGCAGTTGCGGTTGTACCACGGTTGCCCCCAAGGACAACGTGATCGCCCCGGGCGGTTCAAGTTCCATTAAAGCGATATTTAACACGGGCAGCCGAAAGGGATCACAATCTAAAACCATCACGGTAATTACCAACGACCCTCGAAATTCAAAGACTATGCTTTGGTTAAAAGGCGAAGTGGTAAAATAAAATAGCCTGGAAATGGAATGAGCCAAGAAAATCACCAGGAAAACAAAAAAAGCGCCCTGGGCATTAAGCCCGGGATAAGACAACCTGGCGCCATTAACCCGGGGGCTGTAGAACGGTTCAAGGGCATTCGCAAATCACCTAAAAAGGCAAGTGAATACACCAGTGGTATCAAAGCCGGGGACCTTACCTGCCTAAGTCAAGCTATAACCTTGGCAGAGAGCTCTTTACCCGAGCATCAGGCTTTGGCCAACGAGGTAGTGGAACAATGCCTGCCCGGGGCTGGACACTCGATCAGGATTGGGATTACCGGTGTGCCTGGGGTAGGAAAAAGCACGTTCATTGAAACATTTGGTTTAAAAATTTTGGGACAGGGAAGGAAATTGGCCGTGCTAGCCATCGACCCTACCAGCGAAAGAAGCCGTGGCAGCATTCTGGGCGACAAAACCAGGATGGAAGGGCTCGGGGCGCACCCTGGTGCCTATATTCGCCCTTCTCCTTCGGCCGGGACACTTGGCGGTGTGGCAAGAAAAACCAGGGAAGCCATCTTTTTATGCGAGGCAGCCGGTTTTGACACCATTATTATTGAAACCGTGGGCGTGGGGCAATCGGAAACAGCCGTCCATTCTATGGTCGATTTTTTCTTGTTGCTCATGCTGGCCGGAGCAGGCGATGAATTGCAAGGCATTAAAAGGGGCATCATGGAAATGGCCAATGCCATCGCGATAACCAAAGCCGATGGCGACAACATGAAAAACGCGGAAAAGGCCAAAGGGGAATACGAAAGGGCATTGCACCTGTTCCCGCCAACGCCCACTGGATGGAAAGCCAGGGTGCTAACATGTTCTGCCCTCGAAAACCAGGGTATTGAACAAGTTTGGGGCACGATCGTGGAATTTGAAAAAATGATGAAAGAAAATGGCAACCTGGGCTCAAACCGTAAAGAACAAGATTTATACTGGATGTTTGAAAACATTGATGAACAATTAAAAAGCGCATTTTATCACTCTGGCACAATACAAGAACAATTGCCCGGGTATAAGGATGAGGTGGCAAAAGGCCGCATCACTTCTTACAAGGCTGCAAAAGGATTACTAGGAATGTATTTCAAAGAAAATAAAAAATAAACAAGGGGATAAATTGGATTATTTAACGATCTTTTTAATTGCAACCAGTTTGTCATTTGATTCGTTCGCGGCTTCGCTTTCTTTTGGCTTATGCCAACGGAAAATCCTTTTTTCAAGGGCCGTGAAAGTTGCTTTAACGCTTGCCCTTTTTCAGGGAGGCTTACCCTTCATAGGCTGGTTACTGGGAGAAACTATAAATAAACATATAAAGACCTGGGACCATTGGCTCGCTTTTGCCTTGCTAGTCCTTATCGGCGGGCGCGTAATTTATGAAAACGCCCGTCAAGGAGCAGTAAAAAAACCCCTGGACCCGTCCAAGTGGCCGGTAATCATTATAACAGCTATTGCCACCAGTATTGATGCCTTGATAGTGGGCTTTACTTTTTCATTAGTTGAAATAAACATCCTAATCACTGGTTTGATAATTGGTGTCATTACATTTTTGGCATCAATGGCCGGAATATATTTTGGAAAAAAAGCCGCCGTAAAATATGGCACCATCATGGAAATAATTGGCGGCGGCATTTTAATAGGAATAGGAACAAAAATATTAATCCAACATCTCTATTTTTAATTTGATTTCTTTATTTTTGCGCCACTTGTGCGAACAATTCGATCTTTGTTTCATTTATATAATTACCTCATGAAGCTTATCTTTTAAAAAGGTTTTACTGATTGCCCACGAGAGAAAAGAAGGGAACAGGGGCCGGTAAAAAAAAGGTGCTTCATGCCTGCAGCGAAGCAGGATTAAATAACTTTTTAACACGTAAGCCTTATGAAATATAAAGTTTATTCCCATCACAATTATGAAAAAATACCCCAGATAAACCGTTTAACTCCTGGCGAAAGGTTTGATATTGAAGTAGTTTCAAAAGTATTGCCTTTCAAAACAAATAATTATGTAGTAGACGAGTTAATTGATTGGGACAACTACCAGGAAGATCCTTTATTTATTTTAAATTTTCCACAAAAAGGGATGCTTCAGGAACACCATTTTAACAGGGTTTCCCGCCTTATCTTAAAAGAAGCCAGCCAAAAAGATATTTCAATAGAAACCAATCATATCCGGATGGATTTAAACCCGCATCCAGCTGGTCAAATGCAGTATAACGTGCCCGAGCTGAATGGTCAACGCTTGCAGGGAATACAGCACAAGTATCGTGAAACCGTGTTGTTTTTCCCAACCCAAGGGCAAACTTGCCATGCTTATTGCACGTTTTGTTTCAGGTGGCCACAATTTACCGGGCAAAGCGATCTCAAAATCGCCATGAAACAATCCGGTTTATTAGTCGAGTACCTGAAAAACCACCCCGAGGTTACCGATTTGCTTTTCACGGGAGGTGATCCCATGATCATGAAATCGTCTATTTTCGAAAATTATATTGATGAGATACTGGAAGCAGATCTTCCCCACCTCCAAACTATAAGGATTGGTACGAAATCACTCAGCTTTTGGCCTTATCGTTACCTTACGGATAATGACGCGGACGACCTGTTGCGGGTATTTGAACGCATCGTGAAATCAGGCCGTCATTTGGCCTTCATGGCACATTTTAACCATTATAACGAGTTAAAAACGGATACCGTTAAAAAAGCCATTAAACGAATTCAGGATACTGGTGCCCAAATCCGGACCCAAGCCCCTGTTTTAAACCATATTAATTCTCATCCCCATGTTTGGGCCAGGATGTGGGAAGAACAAGTAAACCTGGGATTAGTACCTTACTACATGTTTATTCCCCGTGAAACCGGTGCCCAGCAATATTTTGCCCTTCCCCTGGTGCAAATTTATGAAATCTTCCGCCAGGCTTACAAGAAAGTAAGTGGAATTTGCCGCACCGTGAGGGGGCCGAGCATGTCGGCACACCCGGGCAAAATTCAAATTCTTGGCACACCTGATATCAATGGCAAAAAAACTATCGCCCTTAATTTTATCCAGGGCAGGAACCCTGATTGGGTCAAGAAACCTTTCTTTGCAAAGTATAACGAGAATGCTCTATGGATAAATGAATTAGAGCCGGCTTTCGGGGAAGACGAATTCTTCTACGAGGAAGAATTGCATGCCTGGTTAGTAAGTTCAGAACAACTGACTTAGACGGATTTAAGATGATACCAGTTTATAGAATAATG
>CAZKIR010000239.1:0-6578 GCA_964552835.1 uncultured Bacteroidales bacterium | reverse complement strand
GTACGTGTACCCCCGGTAACCCAACCCGTGACCTACCTCAGCGGGCTGGAACCCTTGCGGATAACCCCCGAAGCCAACTTCGTGAACATTGGCGAACGTACGAACGTGGCCGGATCGCGCAGGTTTGCCCGCCTGGTAAAAGAAGAAAAATACGAGGAAGCCCTTGCCGTGGCACGCGAACAGGTAGACAACGGCGCCCAGGTGATTGACGTGAACATGGACGATGCTTTGCTGGACGCGAAAAAAGAAATGGGGACCTTCTTGCGGTTGGTCGTTTCAGAGCCAGACATAGCCAGGGTGCCCGTGATGATCGACTCATCGAAATGGGAGGTACTGGAAGCCGGGTTAAAAATTTTGCAGGGAAAATCGCTGGTCAATTCCATTAACCTGAAAGAAGGGGAAAAAGACTTTATCGAGCAAGCCCGAAAAATCAGGCGGTACGGTGCAGCGGCCATCGTCATGGCGTTTGACGAGAAAGGACAGGCCGACTCGTTGGAAAGGCGAAAAGAAATATGCAGCCGGGCCTACAAGCTCCTAACCGAGGAAGTACAGTTCCCCCCGCAAGACATCGTGTTTGACCCCAACGTGCTGGCCATTGCCACCGGTATAGAAGAACACAACAATTACGCGGTCGATTTTATTGAATCCGTGAAATGGATCAAGGAAAACCTGCCCCACGCCAAGGTGAGCGGGGGCATCAGCAACCTTTCTTTCTCTTTCAGGGGAAACAATACCGTTCGCGAGGCTATCCACTCGGCTTTCCTTTACCATGCCATCAAGGCCGGGCTTGACATGGGCATCGTAAACGCGGGCATGCTACAAGTATATGACGACATCCCGAAAGATTTATTGGAGCTGGTAGAAGACGTGATATTTAACCGTCGTGATGATGCTACCGAGCGCCTTATTGATTTTGCAGAGAAAGTGCAGGCCAGTGGCAGCAAACAAGAGAAAAAAGATACCTGGCGCCAGGCAACCCTTCAGAAAAGATTGCAACACGCCCTGGTAAAAGGCATCACGAACTATATTGAAAAAGACCTGACAGAAGCCGTT
The DNA here is from genome assembly GCA_964552835.1 of uncultured Bacteroidales bacterium. Lineage (GTDB taxonomy): Bacteria > Bacteroidota > Bacteroidia > Bacteroidales > CAYFUP01 > CAZKIR01. Next base: position 5,525 of record CAZKIR010000239.1, on the reverse strand, counting down.
AAAGAATATGACCAAGCCCTGGAAATAATCGAAGGGCCCTTGATGGACGGGATGAACGTGGTAGGCGATTTGTTTGGGGCCGGGAAAATGTTCTTGCCACAAGTGGTAAAAAGTGCCCGGGTAATGAAGAAAGCCGTGGCCTACCTCCTACCCTACGTCGAGGAGCAACGCGAGGGCAGCGCCCCGCGCGAGTTGAAAAAAGTGTTAATGGCCACCGTGAAAGGCGACGTGCATGACATTGGCAAGAACATCGTGAACGTGGTGTTGGGCTGCAATAATTACGACGTGATTGATTTGGGCGTGATGGTGCCCACGGAAAAAATACTGGAAGCGGCCAAGGAACATAATGTAGACGTGATAGGGCTTAGCGGCCTGATAACCCCTTCGCTGGAAGAAATGGTGAACGTGGCCGCGGAACTCGAGAAAAACGGGTTTGACACCCCCTTGCTGATTGGCGGTGCCACTACCTCGAAAATCCACACGGCCGTGAAGATAGAGCCCGCGTACCATGCCCCGGTCATCCACGTGCTTGACGCTTCTCGAAGCGTGGGCGTGGTAAACCAATTGCTCTCGAAAAAAAATAAGGACGGCTACGTGAAAAGCATCCGCGAAGAATATGAAAAATTGCGCGGGAAAAGGGGCAGCGGGCCTAAAAAAGAATACGTGCCCCTGGAGGAAGCCAGGGAACGCAAATTCAAAATTGACTGGGACAACAGCCCCGTTTACAAACCCAACCAACTGGGCTTGCAAGTAATAGAAGACTTGCCGGTAGACATGCTATTTGATTACATCGACTGGACATTCTTTTTCCATGCCTGGGAATTGCGCGGCAAATACCCGGCAATTTTTGACCATCCCGAGAAGGGGAAAGAAGCCCGACAATTGTTTGACGATGCCCAGCTAATGCTCTCGGACATCGTGAACAAGAAAATGGTGCAGGCCAAGGGGGTGTTTGCCCTATACCCGGCCAACTCGGTAGGCGATGATATCGAGGTGTATACCGATGAAAGCCGGCAAAAAGTATTAACGGCTTTCCGCCACCTGCGGCAACAAAACGTGCGGGAAGAATATGATCATTTTTATTGCCTCTCGGATTTCGTGGCCCCGAAAGAAAGCGGCATAACCGACTACGTGGGCGCTTTTGCAGTGACCGCGGGCCTTGGCATTGAAAAATGGTTGAAACATTTTGAAGAAGAAAACGACGATTATTCCAGCATCATGCTAAAAGCCCTGGCCGACCGGCTGGCCGAAGCCTTCGCGGAATACCTGCACGAGAAAGTGCGTACCGAGTACTGGGGGTATGCCCCGGGCGAGAAACTGAACCGGCAAGAACTTATCCGGGAAAAATACCAGGGCATACGGCCTGCGCTGGGTTACCCGGCATGCCCGGAACATTCTGAAAAAAAGACCCTTTTTGATGCCCTGGAAGTAGAAAAAAATACCGGCATAGAACTAACCGAGCATTTTGCCATGTACCCCACGGCCGCGGTAAGCGGACAATATTTTGCCCATCCCGGTTCCAGGTATTTTAACCTGGGCAAAGTGTCGCGGGACCAGGTAGAAGATTATGCCCGCCGCAAGGGCATATCCCTGGAACAGGCCGAAAAATGGCTGGCAGCGAATTTGAATTACCGGTAGGGCATGATCCCGTCTCCATGGTTTTTCATTAGGCCAATGTTTGAGATTATTGCCCATCAGGACGAAGATGAAGGTCTTTATTCTTTTAGACCTTCATTCATTTCTTTGATGTTAAATTTTTGCATATTCGGTGAAGCCCTGTTGTTCACGTAAATAATGAAATCATCATCGAAAACCAATGTTTTTTCCATCGATTGGATTAGGATGTTCTGGATATCGATCGAATCAATATAGTAATTTTTTTTGCCTCGAAGCCCTTCACCCTTCCCAGGAAAAACATTTTCCCATCAACATTCTACACGCTTTATATCAAACTGTTCACGACAAAAAGGTGCATGTAAAAAAAAAAATATCAATTTTATTTTTCAAATTGTCCCCCACCCTGCAACTAATAGTATTGAACAAGCATTTCTTTAACAAGCCCAACTAACTATTTCCAGGGCTTTTCATAATTTTAAAGTTCCTAGTGAACGGGTAAGGCATTGATGGGTAAATACTTGTAAAGCCATCTAAAAAAAAAGAGCAAGCGCGTGAATGCCGAAAAGCGTGATGAGTAGGCAAAAAAAACAAATTAACTTATTATGAAAAACATTCTACTGGGCATGTTCCTTGTATTTGCATGTGCAATGGGAACGAATGCGCAAAAATTCATGTATGTAGTGGATGTTAATGGTGAAGAAACGGCATTCTCCATTAACACCTTACAACAATTAACTTTTCCGGGCGACTCCATGATGATCGAGTTGTCCGATGGCGAAAAAACATCTTTCGCATTCGCAGATATGGCCGAATTTGGTTTCCGTCAGTTCGGGATCTTGGATGATTCAGGTGATGACGGTTCTGGCGATGATGGTTCTGGTGATGACGGTTCCGGTGATGACGGTTCTGGCGATGATTCCCAGACAGGTATTGATTCCTATTCCCTAGCGGATGCTTCATTATATCCAAACCCCGTGACCAGTACCTTACATGTTGATTTTTCAAATATCGATTATGCTGGCAACGTGATGATCAAGGTGATTGATTTACAAGGTAGAACGGTATTGTCGCGCGAATCCATGGTCAATGGTGGCCAATCCAGGATCGCGATGGATGTAAACAACTTGTCTTCCGGGTTTTACTTGTGCAGGATCAATGTCAATGGTGTTCAGTCACAAGTAAAATTCATTAAGCAATAATAAGGAGGGAAAAATGATGAAAAAGATAATTATATTTATCCTCGCGAGCATATGCATCATGAGCAGCTTGCAGGCACAAGACACGTATCAAAAATATGTAAAAATATATTTTACATTCGAAAAGGAAAAAAACTTGGACGATGAAGAGGAAAAACAAGCCGTGTTGAACATCCCGCTCGATACCTTGGAACAAATGTACATTAAACCCTATCTAAACGAGAGGGGGGTATTGAACATCCTGGAAATCAAAGACGATACTTCCCGGTTTCTTGGTTTCGCGACCAAGGACATCGACCGTGTACTGGTTGATTCCATTGAAAGATCAAAAATGGTATACACCGCGCCGGTCAAGAATTTCAACGCGAGGTTCACGTCAGGTTTATACTCGAAAAGCATGATCGTTTCATGGGACGTGTACAAGCTAAATGACGATTTATTTTGCATATTCAGGGCCAATGCCGATAGCACCAAGCCGGTGTTCGAGTTAATTGATGCCGTGCAAAATGAAAACTTAACAACCATATATTTTCCAGCCGACGGGGATACCATTACTTCCGAGTGGGAAGATTTTTCATACTTTGATGAAAGCAATTATATCTATGCAATGATTCCCGCGAACGACACTTCCTTGGCTGCCCTAAACGAGGTAGATCAAGTTTCGATACCTAGCCTGGGAGAAGATTACGAGGTTCCCAGCTTAAGTTACTTCTTTTATCATCCCGAGAGTAAATCTATAGGGACCAGTTGGGAGATTACAGTGGATGATGAGGAAGATGTCAGGTATTTTGCATTGTACGAGAGAACACAAGGCAACAGCGAGTGGAACATGCTAAAAACTGTAAATGAACCTTTTGACACGAAGACCAATTCAAACTCCACGGCGACCATGAAATATTCAACACGCGTTGATGCCATGGACATGGATACCTCGCTGACCTATGAATATGCTTTGAGACTAGCTAGCTGCCAAGGGCTCACAGATATTGACACCAACCAAATGGCAGAATATAAGATTCACAGTGATTACCTTCCCCCTTTAACTGGTGTTCAAGCGGAATTTGTTGACTCTACAGAAGAGATTGTCGTTACCTGGGACGAAGTGGATGACGCTGAAGAATATCGAATTTACAATTACAACAAGGAAACCCTCTCGAGCGATCTTCTCGCGAGTGTATCCACACCTAGTTATTCCTATTCCGATTTTGAACCCAAGCATGTTTTCACGAGCGATAAATTCGAGTACGGCAAAACCTATAATATTGGTGTACTTGTTAGCATGGGCGGCTCTGCCCGCAACCGGAGCCATTTAAGCGAAACCGTGCGCGTTACCCCGGTTGAACCACCCGTGATATGGGACATGGTAGGGAGTTTTGATCCACTTGATAACGCGGTAAGTATTCAATTTGCCTATCATGAAGACAAAGCGGACTATTTTTACATTTTAAGGGATACCCTGCCCAACATGGAAACGGAAGAAAGCCTTTCAACATCCTCCTACGGTAGCGAGGCAAAAATAAGTTATGAAAATGGGCTTTGTGAAGTGAACGTGCTCGATTTTGAATATGGAAAAACCTATTATCACCGGTTCAAGTACGAGCGGGTTGATTTGTCAGAAAGGAATGATAAGGTATATGACACCAGTGAGGTAGTTATTGTCGAGGTGCCCGAGCTTAAAGCACCCGAAACCCCGCCAGGCCTTACAGTAGAAGCAGACTCGGCCAACGAGCTGGTGATATCCTGGAACAGGGTGGACCTGGTCGGTAAATATATAGTATATTTTTCTGAAGGGGAAGGCAGCGATTTTAGGGTACTTCATAGTTACGGTACGGATACCACGACTAGCTACTTGCCTGGCGATGAAGGCTTATACTCTTTCATGGTACAAGCTGTTAACAGCGTGGATTCAAGCGATATGAGCGATACCGTTCAATTTGATTATGAATTCAAATTGTTTCCACCACAAAATATTTCGGCAGCACCCAACGCGCCCGAGTCAAAGGTTACCCTCAAATGGGAAGGCGGACGCGCTGACAGCCTGTATTATATTTACCGATCTGAATCAAACACCGGGACTTACACCAAAATAGGCGAGAGCAACGAAAAAGTATCGAGCTGGAGTAGTAAGTACATTTATGTTGATAGCACGGTTTCAAAAGATATCACCTATTACTACAGGCTTACAGCTCTGGACGAGGAGCTTAATGAATCAGATTCGAGCGAAGTTATTTCCGTGATTGTAGAAGATGCCCCCATCCTGGGTGGACCTTCTGATCTAAGCGGAACATATAATGCCACTAATAATTCCATTACCATAAGTTGGGACTACGTTAACGGGGCTAGTGGATACAAGGTCCTACGTTCAGAATCGGAAACCGGCACGAAAACGGAAATTTCCGGGGATGACTTGACATCAAATTCTTTCACGGACAATAACGTGCAGAAATACAACATGTATTATTATGAAGTATTGACCAAGAATTCGGATGGTGTTTTCGGCACGTCAGGCACAGAAGTAAGCGTGGAGGCAACAGTCGACATTCCTGCCCCGGACTTAAGTGGCCAATATGAATACAGGATTAGCTCCTATTACATGACCTTGGATTGGACGGCTGCACAGGGTGCAACTAAATATAAGGTATACATAACATATACAAACGACCGTTCATGGACCTTGAAAAAGACCACTTCAAATACTAATTACGAGTTCTA
>CAZKIR010000238.1:0-6587 GCA_964552835.1 uncultured Bacteroidales bacterium | reverse complement strand
CGCCGGAAACATTACCTGCTGCATCTTTGGCTTTCACGGTAAAGTCATACGAACTGCCGCAGCTCAGGCCACTGATACTGGCAGATGTGCCTGTAACCGAAGTTTCTAATGCACCGTCTTTAAACACGTCATAGCCGGTTACCCCTACATTATCTGTAGAGGCATCCCAACTAAGGTCGCAGGATGTTTCCGTGATATTGGATGATGTAAGGTTAGCCGGGGCCGTGGGTGCTTCGATGTCACCTGATTCGTTTTCACCAATCTGTAAAACAGATTCATTACCAGTATTTTCTTTTGAATTGAAAGTATACCATCCATCGTTTTCTATGGTAGAAACCAAGGCAAGGCTTAATATGCCATCAGAAGCCTCGGTACTTTGAAGTGCTGAAAGCAAATCAATGGTAATTGTACCTGTTTGTCCAAAATCAATTGATTGAGAAGCTAGCGTGCTACCCTGGGCAGGTTTGTTATTCCATGTTAAGGAAGATTCATCCCAAGTATCGTCAGAAACAAGCTTAACATCAAATGAAGAATTTGAAGTAAGTTGGTTATCATTTATGTTTAAAATAAAATCAGCGCTTGTTGCATCCGGTAAAGAAATACCAGAGATATCAAATTTTATGTATGATTCAATAACATCATTACCAAAATATTTAAGGGCAAAATAATTACGGTCATTAAAATTGGTGGTTTCTTTACCGGAATTACCGTTAACGAAAACATCGTCAACAGGAATAATTGTAGTTTGAACTGATCCGGATACCTGAATTTCCTGAGAACTTATAGTCGAATTACATCCATCATATACGCTTAGTTCAACCGTGTATGTTCCACCATATTCGTAAGTATGTGAAGTTGATACACCTGTTCCACCAGTGCCATCACCAAAGTTCCAGCTATAAGTTAAACTATCTCCGTCAGCATCGTCGCTGGAAGAACCGTCGAATGAAATTTGAATTGGAGCTTCCAGTCCTGATTTAGGTGAATAATCAAAAGATGAAACAGGAGCATTGTTACCTTCACAGGGGTTACTTCCCTGGTCATAATTGTAATAACCATTAAAAGCATCATGGTTAAATCCTGTCCTTATGTAATTGCTAATGGCATAGGAGGTATATTTCCATGGCATGGAATGAACTTCACGTGCACAAATTTCATCCATGAGTTGTTCAAAATTACCACTACCACCAATTAAACCATGGTAACTTTCCAGAGACCTTTCAGGATCAAGCCATCCAGGGTCTGTCATATCTTGCTCCTCATCCCAGTCATACACTATGTAATTTGTAATATCCACATTACTTACATACGCCCCACTATTATTGCCTGACTCTAAACGGTTTGCCACGATCAAATCATTTACGTCATTCACGTCACCAATATTATCATGGTATCTCGCCCCCCAAACAGCAGTTGTTCTTGGGTAATCCCCGTTATCAGGATCCATCCTTTGTCCTTCTATCACAATATTGCGATTCGAATAACATTTTACTCCTTCCGGTGGATCAAAAGTTAGTGATGTTTCTGTTCCACCGCCAAGTTGTAAATTAACAGCGTTTCTTGCAAAAAAGTTATCATGCATGTCACCGCCACAACGTAATTGAATGCCATGACTTGCACCCTGAATTGAAATATTACCGATAACTTTAGCATTTAGGCTTCCATTTTGAATGTACATATTGTGGTTAAACATATTCCTTCCAGCTCCAGTAACATCAGGGTTCCAGCCATTACGAAAGAAAACACATTCTTCAATCACTAAACGGTCTACACCACAAACATATATACCCTGCGATTTTTCCTTAGCGTATGATGTACCGGGTTGCCATTGGTTCCTGAAAATACATCGACGTATGTCCACATCATGCATCTGACTGGTCTTTGGAGATAATCCATCTTTATCAAAATTGTCTATGGATATACCATATTTAAAAAACCTCAAGACACAATCTTCGAACAACCAATTCCCGTCGCCTGAGGATCCAACAAATCGAAACCCATCTCCTGCTCCTGATTGAACCGTTGATTCACCCAGGTAATCAGATGAGTTCGGATCTCGCCCGGAGGCATAAAAATCAATACCTATAATGGCAAAATTATGGCATATGCCATTATGTACCCGATTTCCGTCGGTAACTTTAATAACAGGGCGTGGGCCGCTGTTGCCATAATAAGTTATCACATACCGTTCATCGTAGGCCCTGCCATTTTTTAAATTCAATGCATCTGCAGGGAGTGACCACGAATCCCCTCTTTTTAACAGTACATGGTCGGGGTAGCCATCGCGGGTAATTTCAGCCGCCCTGTTTAATGTTTGTACTGCGTTGGCTTCAGTTAAGCCATCATTACTATCATTGCCCGAGTTACTAACGTATACGATTTTGGTATCGCTACTGGGTGATACAACTGACCAGCCGTCTGTATCTATTGGCAGGGCTTGCCCGAGAACCATTGATGTTGACATTGTGAACATCAACCATACACCAAAAAACAATAGCTTCGCCATGTCTTTGAAAAATTGATGTTTCTTTTCTTTAGGGCTTTCGATATATACCGATAAGCCATTCTTTGTTTTTTCTTCCATAATTGATAGAATTTTGGTTAAATTATATATTACAAATATACGAGTGATGCTAACAAACATGCTTGTAATAGTCCTAAATTTATCGGTTATTGTCTCATGGGACAATAACAGGTATTTTTAAGACAATAACCTTAGCCTTCTCGTGGTTTCCGGTTGTTCTCAATATACTCCGAGGGCGAAACATTAAATTTCCTTTTAAAACATTCTACAAAATAGTTATATGTTTTAAACCCCGTTAAATAAGCTATTTCTGAGATGTAACAGTCTGTTCCCTGTATCAATAATTCACTTGCTTTTTTTAACCGGATGTTTTTAACAAATTCATTTACAGACTGGTTTGTCATAGTCTTAAATTTTCTATATACTTGTGACCTGCTCATTCCCATATATTTCATGAAATCATCCACGCCAAAATCAGGTTCTGACAAATTCTCTTCCACGATTTCCGTGGCTTTCTGAACAAATTGTTCTTCGGAATATAACATGTCTTCTGATTTAGAATGATTTACCCCATTTAATTTATTTTAATTTATTTTGGTTTAGACATTTTTTTAAAATAATCATTCACGTTATACCTTGAATGTTTTGATAAAGGAGCCATTTCTTCAGGAATAAATCGTATCAATTGTTTAACTTTATCCTGGTAGCTTCTGTTATTCATGATATTATTCCATTCATTGGGGTCTTCATCAATATTATATAATTCCCTTGCCCCGTTTTCATACTGGATTAGCCGGTAATTACCATGCATCACGGCGACGTTGCCCTGCCCATAAAACGTAAGCGCCGGATGTTCCCAGGCAGCTTGTGGGTTTTCCAACAAAGGCGTCAGGGAATGCCCGTCAGCCAGTGCGTATTCAGGCAATCCGCAAAGTTCAACCAGGGTAGGGTACATATCAACTAATTGTACCGGGGCGTCAATTATTTGGTGCGATATATATTTTTGATCATTTACAATCAATACCGACCTGGTATCTTGTTCCCACAAAGACATTTTGGCGAACCGGTTTTTTTCTCCTAAATGATAGCCATGATCCGACCATAATATCACGATGGTATTATCAGAATAGCCTGAATTTTCCAATGCATCCAGCACTTTTCCAAGCTGGGCATCCACGAATGCAATGCAGGCCAGGTATGCCTGGATGGCATTTTTCCATTCCCCTTGTTCAATCAATTTTTCCGTGGTGGGCATCATTGGCACCTCCGCCACGCGTTTTCCGATTTCAGGTACGTCATCCAGGTCATCCTTTTTGTAAGGCGGTGTTTTTATTTCATCCAGCGGGAACATATCGAGCCATTTTTGAGGGGTATACCAGGGCACGTGGGGTTTGAAAAAGCCAACGGCAAGGAAAAACGGATCTTTCATCTCTGTATTAAGCTTTTCAATAGCGTATTCCGCTACCTTGTAATCGCTCATCAAGCTGTCATGTTCAGGGAAAGCCCCCCAGTCGGTGCTGGTATAACCCTCTTTATCCGGTAATTCAAGGGGATCATAATTAATTCGTTTTTTTGGTTTTGGGCCAAACCAGTCGAATCCCCCACCATATTCATCAAAAGCATTGGCATTGTCACCTTTATGAAACACTTTTCCAACGGCAAAGGTCTTATAACCAAATTGCTCAAAATAGTCGGGCATAAAGATACTATTAGCTGTTTTTTGGTTTGCCCGTTTAATATGCTCATCTTCAAGCTGAAGATAATTACCCGAGGTGGAAGGGTATAAGCCCGTCATGATGCTGGCACGCGAAGGGCCGCAAATGGGGGCCTGGCAGTGGCCGTTGGTAAATAAAGCCCCCTGGCCGGCCAGCTTGTCAATGTTAGGTGTATGGGACTTTATTTCTCCACCCAAACAATCAATATAGTCATTCAGATCATCAATAGAAATAAATAAAACATTAGGTTTTTCTCGCGAGCGGTTTAAAATATTTCTTGTCGCGGGTATATCTAACTCCTGTTCATCAAAATTTTTATGGATTGTGGTAAAGGAAGCAGCAGCATCACCCGGCCCCGCAATATTTTCCGGGAGTTCCGCGAGAACTTCTCTGGTCGGGCATGAAAACATGCTCATAGAAACTGGTACTATAAGAAACAAATTTTTCATGATAAAAAATTTTAAAGTGAATTTTTTCAGTTCATAGCAGGGTTTATTATTTCTTTGTATCTTCCTCGAGCAATTTCACAATTTTAACATGACCATTGGCTTTTGCCCGGTCTAACGCGCTTAACCCATCAGTATCCCGATAATCCAGGTCGGCACCTTTTTCTATAAGTTGCTTTACTTTTTCAACATCGCCTTCCCAGGCTGCCTTTAAAAGTTCTTTTCCATGTTTTCCCTCCTTGGCTTTTTCGGTTTTTGACATAACATAAGCTTTTAGGTCAGGTGGGTAATCGTTGTTTTCAACAATATATATGGCATTTGTTAAACTTTTTGCTTTGGCAAGGTCAATTGGTTTTTGGCCTTTATTATTGCTTGCATCTTTGTTGGCGCCCCCTTTTACCAAAGCATACACGATTTCACTATACCCCATGTCGCAAGCGTAATGCAAGGGGGTATTCCCGGGTTCGTCTTTCGCGTTTATATTCGCCCCCAATTTTAATAATGTATTCACCACGTCGGCTTCAACCTGTAATTTTTCATCGATAAAGTGATCATATCCCTGCCAGGCAGCCCAGTGCAGCGCCGTACGGCCGTTAACATCTTTAGCTTTCAAATCGACCCCCGCGTTAACGAGATCAGTAATTTTGTTTAGTACTTCCGCCTCATCTTTTCTATAGGATGTATGCGCGTTTGCCACTGCCGAATGCAAGGGAGTCCAGCCATCGTTGGTTTGAACATTGACTTCAGGCTTGGCATCCAGGATCAATCTAAACACATCATACTTACTATATTTTTTTGTTCTCTTTTGTTTGTGCTCATTTCCAACAAAAGTGGCAGCCGCGGCGTGAATAGGCCTCCAGCCATCGTTGGCCGCTTGGTTGATATCTGCCCCGTTGGCCAGCAGGAATTCAATGGTCTCCCCATCGCCGTTTAAAATGGCATCGTGAAGGATAGTCCAACCATTGGCCCGGGTATTATTAAAGCCTTCTTTTTTAGCTTCGGCCATTAGGCTGGCATCACCGTCAGCTTCTCTTTGCCAATCTATTTTGAAGGGTAATCCTTTTACGTTTCCCCATTGTTCATATTTAACATTCTCGGGAACCTCCCAGGCAGGTTTAATCCCATTGGTTTTTTCAGTAAATAAAGATTCATTCCCTTTAAAAAACGTGGTGATAGAATTAGCAGGAAATTCAACACTATTGAGCCTGGCCAGCTGGCTAACTAATTTGCAGTTTTCCGTGGATGAAGTCCTGAAATGCTTAAAAGTGCCCGTCATATTTCCTCCATTCACCTGAATATCCAGGTTCACGGGCTGATCACTGTCATTTACAGCTACAATGGTAATGGTCCCGTTTGCTTTATGCTTAAAGGCAGAGATTTTTACATTATCCCTCTTTAAAACAACCTCAACACGTTTAGCGCCCGGACGAATAAATTTATAATAATGTTTAGCTGCATAATATTTAATGGTGGGCTCGCCTGACTCCATTAAGGTATAGCGGCTTCCCTTTTCGCCCCCACCGGTATTTCCTGATAGCTGCCAATAGATCCATGCACTAATGTTTCCATATACCAGGTAGTTATGAATAGTGCTTGCCATTCCCAAAGCACCGTTTAAGTTTGGTTCATGGCCGGAAGTTTCGGTCATCCAAAGTTTTTTATCCCAGCCTTTTGAAAGTTCAGTCCATTTTTGTAACCCTTCTTTCCCGGCTTTCGCGTGCACGGCAAAATGCCCCTGGAAGTTTTTTGTTCCGGAACCTTCCATCGTGGGTTTCAAACCATAATAGATACGTTCAGGGAACATCATATCTTCATTAATCAAGATTTCAGACCTGATTCCCAATTCCCTGAATTTTTTATTGGTAGCCCTAACCGCCTCACGCATCATTTGGGGGTTATAAA
>CAZKIR010000237.1:0-6613 GCA_964552835.1 uncultured Bacteroidales bacterium | reverse complement strand
TTTCCGGGTCACTTTTAAGTTGATCATTAATAACATGGGGCATTCCCGTGGCACCCCTGGTAAGCAATTCACCATCAATTGCCTCTATGATATTCACCGGACGCCCACGATAAGGTGTTTGGATATCACAATAAGCAATTTGCCGGGATACAAAATGATTAAGGGGTTCATAGTTTAATGAAGGTAAAAGGGTTTCACCATTTTGATAAACTGGAATGCCCTTGATAAAGGTAGATATTACATTAAATTCACGGGTATTGTCCACGACAATAAAATCAGCGGGATCACCGGCTTTTAATGTCCCGGTGGGCAAATTATAAAATTTTTTAGCATTGATCATGGCAGCCTGCAACAAGTTAAAAAGATCAAGCCCTTTTTCAATGCCACGAGAAACAAGCTTATTAATATGTCCTTTAAGCAAATCCCCAGGATGGGAATCATCCGTACATAACATGACTTTAGCCGGGTATTCGTCAATTAATCGGGCCAAGGCATCAAAATTCTTTGCAGAACTCCCTTCCCTAATAATTATATGCATTCCCTGGTCAATTTTTTCTTTAGCCTCTTCATAGGTACTGCATTCATGATCCGTGGATATTCCTGCTTTAATATAGTTGGCCAAGGCTTCACCATTTAGGCCGGGAGCATGTCCGTCTACCGGTTTATTGGCTTCCCGGGCCGCTTTTAATTTATCCAATACTTCTTTATCTCCATGGATTACCCCTGGAAAATTCATCATCTCGGACAAATAAAAAATGTCCTCCCTATTTATCCATTTTTTAACAAGCTTGGCATTTAAAATACTACCTGAGGTTTCGAAAGGAGTGGCCGGGACGCAAGAAGGCATACCAAAATAAAAATAAGCCGGGGTTTTGGCAGCATTATCAAGCATATACTCAATTCCCTTTTCCCCAAGCACGTTGGCAATTTCGTGTGGATCGGACACGCACGCTATGGTACCATGTTTCAAGAAAACCCTTGAAAATTCAACGGGTGTAAGCATAGAGCTTTCCACGTGAACATGGGCATCAATAAAACCAGGAAGAATATAATGCCCGCTGGCCTGATCGATTCTTTCAATCTTTTGAATTGTTCCACCCTGAATAAACATTTTCACAGGGTAAACTTCCCTATTCTCAATATCTACAAGCTTACCAGTAACGAAAAACGAATTTTTTTCCATAATTTTTCAATATAATGATTTTAAAATGTTCCACGTGGAACATTTATTTGAAGCAAAAATTTGTTCCACGTGGAACATTATCGACCAAAATACAACAAAAGCACGTTAATATCCGCGGGCGAAACACCACTAATCCGGGCAGCTTGTCCAAGGGTAACGGGCTTTATGGCATTTAATTTTTGCCTTGCCTCGGTTGAGATAGATTGAAATTGGTCAAAATCCATGTCAGAATTAATTTTCACATGTTCCAAACGCTGGATTTTATCGGCTACAACTTTTTCACGTTCAATATACCCACTATATTTTATGCGCGTCTCCACGTTTTCAAGCAAAGAAAAATACGGCTTATTCAAGTGTATGTCATAAAATGGCCGTAATTCAGGTACAATATTAACAAGTTCTTGCAAGCTAACCTGGGGTCGTAGGACTAAATCATGAAGCTTGGTTTTTTGTTTAAGGGGGGATGATCCTTTATTTTCAAGAAAGGAATTAACCTGGCCGGGTTCAATGCTAAAATTCTTTAAAAAAACCATGCATTGATTGATACTGTCCATTTTATCTTGATAAAACTTGTACTTCCGGGAACTTAATAACCCGAGGGAATATCCATGCCCACATAAACGTTCGTCGGCATTGTCTTGGCGTAATAAAATCCTGTATTCTGCCCGGCTCGTGAACATCCGATACGGTTCGTCAACTCCTTTCGTGATCAAATCATCAATTAAAACTCCAATATATGCTTCATCACGCTTCAAAATGAATGCATCATCTCCTTTGATCTTGTTCACTGCATTTATAGCGGCCATTAACCCTTGCGCGGCGGCCTCCTCGTAACCAGTGGTACCATTCACTTGCCCGGCCAAGTATAAATGCTCAATTTGTTTAGTCTCTAGCGTATATTTCAATTGCGTAGGGGGAAAATAATCATATTCTATCGCGTAACCAGGCCGGTAAATTTTCGCCTTTTCTAAGCCTTTAATTAAACGTAAGGCTTTATATTGTACATCCAGGGGCAAAGAGGAAGAAAAACCATTGATGTAGTACTCGTTGGTATGAACGCCCTCGGGTTCGATGAAAAGTTGGTGCATTCCTTTATCAGAAAAAGTAACAACTTTGTCTTCTATGCTGGGGCAATAACGTGGCCCAATACTTTGGATAGTCCCGTTAAATAATGGAGATTTATCTAAAGCCCCGTTTATTAAATCGTGTACACTGGAATTGGTATGCGCGATATAACAAGAACGGCCAGGCAACTTTTCAAAATTATGGGGGAAAAAAGAAAACCCATGAAACCATTTGTCACCTTTTTGCTCAACCAACTGCTCAAAATTAATTGTCCGCCCATCAATACGGGCCGGGGTCCCGGTTTTCATCCGGCCTGTTTTTAATCCAAGGGCTACTAATTGTTCAGTTAAACCGCTGGAACGTGGTTCTGAAATCCTTCCACCCTCGATTTGTACCTGGCCGATATGCATTAGACCATTAAGAAAAGTTCCATTTGTTAAAATAACAGCTTTAGCATGAAATTGGACCCCCATACGGGTTTCTACACCTAATAGGAGGTTACCCTTAAACAAAAGCCTTGTAACAGTATCTTGCCATAAATCAAGCATGGGTATATTTTCAAGAAGTTCGCGCCATTTATACGAGAAAAGCATTCGATCACATTGCGCTCTTGGGCTCCACATGGCAGGCCCTTTCGATAAATTAAGCATCCGGTATTGTATCATGGTCTTGTCCGTAACGATACCGGAATATCCACCAAGCGCATCAATCTCCCGAACGATCTGACCTTTCGCGATACCTCCCATGGCAGGGTTACAAGACATCTGCCCCATCTTCGTCATGTCCATGGTAATTAACAAGGCTTTTGCCCCCATTTTGGCACTGGCAGCTGCAGCTTCACACCCGGCATGACCGGCCCCTACAACAATAACATCATATTTCTCCATAATTAGTAGTTAAACTACAAAATTAAAGAAAATTTATCCTCTTCAAATAATAGTCTTCTTTTCTTCTCATTACAGATTTTTCTTCAGGACTATTATCCGTGTAACCGATAAGATGAAGCAGCCCGTGGATCATAACCCGGGAAAGCTCATGGGTAAAAGGACAAGAAAATTTATTGGCATTAAACTGAACGGTAGGAATACTAATAAAAATATCACCCTGGATAATATCCTCTTCAGAATAATCAAATGCTATAACATCCGTGTAATAATCGTGCGAAAGATATTGCTTGTTTAGTTCTAAAATCTTGTCATCGTTAACAAAAATATAAGAAATATCTCCAGTGACCCTTTTCTCTTCGAATAGAATATCATTAAGGAAAGATATAAAAAACTTTTCTGGTAAACCAGGAACATCAACTTCGTGATAGAGCAATATTGCCAAAGCTAAAGTTTGAAAATTAATTCTACCGTTTTACCATTATCGGTAAACATGATATCATCAGCCAAACTTTTCATCAAGAAAATTCCACGCCCGTGAATATTTTCAAGGTTCTCTGGGGTCGTGGGATCCGGTACATTATAAAAATCAAAACCATTGCCCTGGTCGCTAATAAAAATATGCAGCCGGTGTTCCTGAACTTGAACCTGCACCTTGACCTTTTTCTCGGGAATTAATTTATTACCGTGAATAATTGAATTGTTAACGGCTTCAATGGTAGATATCAAAACCTTACCATATAAATCAGCATCTAGCTTCATACTATCTGAAATTTCATCTACAAGTTTCTCGATGTATGTTAGATGTTCAAGTTTAGAAGGAATTTCTAATGACTTTTCCATTGGCCTTATTTTTCTCTATTACCACTTATACAATAAATATCTAAAATAGTTACCTAAAAATACAAAAAAATTACTTCCTATTGCTAATCCATTGGGTTGGGTTCAATTTTTCATTTTCCCGCCAAATTTCCATATGCAATATAGCCCTATTTTCTGCAGGATCATTATAAACAACCCCGATTTTTTGCTTTGTTTGTACTTTTTCGCCAGCCTCTACATACACTTCCAGCAGGTTTGAATAAACGCTAAGGTAACTGCCATGCCTGATGATCACCGTACGGTGCAAACCAGGGATTGAAACAACACGTTTAACAGTTCCCTCAAAGATAGCATAAACTTCAGAATTTTTAATAGTTGTTATGTCTATCCCACTATTTTGAATTTTAACCCCTTTTAAAACAGGATGCGAATGTTCACCAAAATTCTCGGTGATTATTCCATGGCGCGTGGGCCAGGGTAAACCACCCCTATTATGTGAAAAATTTTCTGAAATAATTTTTTCAGCCGGGGTCAGCACATAATATTCCGCTCCTTTTTCCTTTCGTGCTAATTCTTCTTTTAAATATTTTTCAATTGCTTCCTGTAATTTCCTTGCATTCTTTTTTTTCTGTGCAAGCTCCTTTTGCAACTCTTTCTCTTTGTTTTTTAAATTACCGAGCAACTGTTGCTGTTCTTCCTTTTCATGATTTAAGCGATACTTTTCCTTTTCTTTATCGCCAAGCAAATTTTCCTTCTGCCCAATCAATGCATGTAGCTTACTGTTCTGTTTGGCCAGCTGGTTAGCAGTTGCCAATATTTCTGCTTTTCTTTCTTTCTGATAGACATTATATTGTTGAAAATATTTTACCCGCTTATAAGCCTGGTTAAAATTTTTTGATGATAAAACAAACATCACTAATCTATGTTCGTCCCGGTGCTTATATAATCGCTGAAGAAGATCAGCATATCCGGCTTTAAGCCTTGATAAATTACTTGTAAGATATTGAATAGTATCCTGGTTATTTTCAATCTGCCAAGTTAAATTATCAATCTCTTCCGAAATATTCCTGATTAAATTATTACGTAACTCAATTCTTCGACTAATTATGGACAACTGGTGCAGGCTTTGTTTTTTCTTAACTGAAGTTTGATCCAACAAAGCGTTCGTGTATTTAATAGCATCTTCGTTCGCGGCCTTTTCTTCGCGAAGGCTCTTTATATCTTGTCCCTGGCAAAGGACATTTGCCAATAAAAAAGATAGAACAAAAATAAAAGGCTTATACATACTATTTGTTTAAGTCATTGATTTTATCCTGCAAATCGTGATTGTCAGGATCTAGAACCAAAGCTTTCTGGTATTGCAAAAGGGCATCCTGAAAACGATAATGAGCTTTCAATATATCGCCATAATGTTCTAAAACTTCTACGTTATTCCCCGCTCCGTATTTAATAGCACGTTCGATATATATCAAAGCTTCGTCGAATTTATCCAGTTTAAACACCACCCACGCGTAAGTATCCAGGTAGGTTGGGTTTGTAGGTTCGGCTTCAATGGTGGAAAAACTAAGTTCCCGGGCATAATCAAGATTTTCTTCCCGCAAGGATAAATAATAACTATAATTATTCTTTATGTACAGGCTGGAAGAATCAATTTCAAGGGCTTTTTGAAAATGAAAATCTACTTTATTGTATTTTCGCTGGCTAAAACTAATATCCCCGAGATATGCATGTGCTTGAAATTTTAAATCAAGCTGCGAAGAATCGCTAAAAGACAAACTTTTCTCGAGGTAAACAAGTGCCGAATCATATTGACCATTGAAAAAATAAGCAGATCCAACGAACATGTAAAATAAAGAGTTTTCAGGAAATTGTTTCAAGGCCTTCTTGGAATATACTCTTAACGAATCATTTTGCCCTTTTATACTGTATGCATTAAGTAATTGTTCCCAGAATATCGTATTATTAGGATTTATTTCAACGATATTCCTTAATTGTTGAATTCCTTTATCCAATTCATTATTTTTTATAAGAAAATCAGCATAAATTGATTTCATATTTGTATTCCTGGGATCAAGCAAAACAGCTTGTTCAAAAATAGTATCAAAAGCCTGTTTATGCTTCAGCAAAATCGAATCCTTTTCTAATAATTGCAAGTAAAACCGAATTTTTACCTCATTAGACATGGAACTATCCAAGTTAAGCTTAGCGTAGTATTTTACAAAATTGTTAACTTCTTCCTGATCCAGATAAAATTTGGCTAGTTCGATAAGCACCAAGGTATTTGTAGGATTGTTCTCGTGCAAGGCCATAAGTTTTTGACGTGCCTCATCAGGATTTCCTTTTGCACGTTCTATCCTGGCCAGCATAAGATGATATTCTATCTTCTCCGGATAATGTTGGATTAATTCCCTGATAAGCCCTTGCGCTTGCTCGTAATTACCTTCCCTTTTAAGAAGTTCTTTACGGATTAAATGAATTTCTTCAGATATCCCGTGTAATTCTTCAATTTCTTGGTACAACAACAATGCTTTTGAATAGGAACCTTGTTCAGCATAAAGATTGGCCAAATTAAACTTGTATTTTAAATCCTCCGGGTGCAAGTTAACAAGCTTTTCATAAATCTTTGTAGATTGGGCCAAACTATCAAAAGACGTGTATA
>CAZKIR010000236.1:0-6670 GCA_964552835.1 uncultured Bacteroidales bacterium | reverse complement strand
CATGAGTTTCTGTTTATTAGACAATAATTCAGTAAGGCCTTTATTTCCCGATGAATGAAAGTCAGATATGATGGTAATGGCCCTCCCGTCCCCCCCGGGTATTTTAACGATAAAAGCGTAATCGGTATATGCCTTTTGGCCACTGGTAGAGGCCCTGAACTCAATGGTATCGTTTAAAGTAAAGCCTAAATAATCTGTTTTTGCTTTTATGCTGGTCTTATTCAGGTAGATAGAAAACAAACCCAGCGAGTTCACGTTGCCCAATACAATGATATTGTTTCTTTTTAATTCCTCCGGGTTAATTTCATTCAGGCTTTCTATATTTAATCTGGAATGATTCATTGAAAATTCTTTTACAATATCAATTAATGGCCAGACATTGTTCTTCGAGAAATATGGATATTCAAGGTTTTGAATAGCATCAATATCATTTTTGTTGATGAAATCATGAATAGCTTGATAATCAGAATTATCGTGATTAATATCCAAATCTCTTACGATAAGCTCATCACCATTTTTTTTTATTATTTTTAAAAACAATGGATTACTTAAAATAAGTAAAGTTGGGTAATCGCTATTATAATATTCCTTCCATATGCCATTTGCTGTTCTTTCTTTTTTATGCTGAAATAGTAAAAAAAAGTTGAAAATAAGCGAGATGATTAATAATAACAGCATCAGAAAAGAAAAATGCTTTGTTTTTATCCTGTCTTCGAGCCGCGATTTATTGTCAATTTTCACATTAAGCTTGTATTTACCTTTCGAAACAGATATTTTGTAATAATCTGATTTGCCTTCGCTTGCATAATATTTTTCAAGCAATTGCCTAAGTTTATGTATATTAACTCTTACAATGGCATCTTCGGTCGAATTAAAATCGCTGTTTTTATTGAAAACTTTTTCAGCGATATGAATTTCCTTGACTTCTCCGCCAGACCCATGAAGTTCACCCAGGTACTTCAGTAACCGTTGCGAGGTTTCCTTGTTCTTAAACGTTTTGCCTGAAACAATTTTTTCAATATATTTTTTTACCTCGAAATAATTCATTGATATCATGGAATTTTATCTGCAAAAGTAACAGGTTTAACAAAATTAACAACAAAAATTCCGGCTCTCAAAATTCAGGTGAATTAATGAATATGAAGTTTGTAACTGTTATTAACTTGTATTCTGCCAGGTTTTAATGATATATTTGTGAACAATCGATTGAAAATGAATAATAATATTCAAAAATGAAGAATTCAAAATTTGACCTATCCAAAAATGATTCACAAGCCACCCCGGTGGCCCCCGTTCCTGTAAATAAATTTGATTTTAGCAGGTACCAGGCACATGAGGCAGGCTTGCTTGAGCGATGTAATACCTTTTGGGAAAATGGTTCCGGAGTCCTGGTATACCGGAGGGTTCGAGTTGCAGAAGTGTTTTCTTACGGTTGCAGGGACATGAAACAGTCATTGGAATGGCAGTTGGGCGGTTTAGCCAAGAGCATGGAATACAAGGCCGATATTCCCAATTTTCTTGAACCCTGGTATGGTATTGGCACGATTGCCAGTGCCTTTGGAATAGAATATCAATGGAATCCCGGTCAGGCACCGGCTTTTCGCCCTGCCTTTCAATCCGTGGATGAAGCCTTAAAAAATGAGATTCAACCAGTTGAAGAGACCTTATTAGGAAAACAAACCCTGCAGATGATAGAATATTTCATGAATCAAACCAGCGGAAAACTTCCTGTTTCTCCTACAGATACACAGGCCTCCCTGAACGCGGCCTCTTTTTTGGTTGATATCAACAATTTTTTCATGGAATTCATGTTAAACCCTGATGGATTGAAACAACTGCTGGAGAAACTCACGGACTTAACCATCCAATTTACAAAAAAACAAAAAGACTTGTTGGGCGGTGCGTTGGTACTTCCCGGTCATGGTTTTGCCTCGGCCCGGAATTGGAAAGGCCTGGGGGTGTCAAGCGATATTATTTCCATGATTTCGCCAGCGGATTACAAAACATTTGAACTTCCCTGCATAAAAAGAATTGGTGAGGCCTTTGGCGGGGCTGTTTTTCATTCCTGTGGCCAATGGGCCGATAAGATAGAAGCCGTGAAAGCCATCCCAAACCTGGTGATGGTCGATGCGGCATTCTCAGAAGAAACAGACCCTGATCCTAACCCATGCAGGCCATTTCGTGATGCTTTCGCCGGGACAAATGTTATTGTTAACGCGCGTATCGTGGGAGATGCTGATACAATAGCGGAAAAAGTAAAAAAACTTTGGAAACCTGGAATGAAGCTTATTGTTGTTACCTACTGTGAAACTCCGGATGAACAGGCAAAAGCATATAAAAATATACATAAAATTTGCAGGTCTTAACAAAAATATTATATATGATGGAAACAGAAGTTGCAAATAATTTTCATTTACTCGATGTAATTGTTCTGGCAGCATACATCCTGGCGATCACAATCTGGGGAATCTGGTTGGTGCGAAAAATAAAAACCAGTGATAGTTATTTCAGAGGTGACCGAAAATTTAACATCTGGGTGATGATCGGTCAGTCCTTTGGAACGGGCACCCATTCTGAAAATTTTGTTGCCCAGACCGGTATTACTTTTAAAGCAGGTTTTTCGACCATCTGGTACCAATGGAAAAATATGCTGATTACACCTTTTTATTGGCTGATTGCACCCTGGTACCGCAGAAGCGAAAAGACCACCGTGGGTGAAATTGTTCAACAACGCTACGGCAATGCTATGGGGCTGGTGTATACCCTTTTTGCCATCGCGTATTTCGTGTTGAGCCAAGGGGTTATGCTCCAGGGGGCGGCTAAAGTAATTGCTATAGCCACGGGCAATATAATATCCCCAACAGGTGTAGTCCTGGTTATGACAGCAGCTTTTATCCTGTACAGCTTTTTCGGGGGGTTGGTTGCCTCAGCGTACTTAAACCTCCTTCAGGCCAGTATGATCGTTATTCTTTCACTTATGCTTATCCCGTTTGGTTTTCATGAAGTTGGCGGCTATTCCGGCATGCGCGAAACTTTGCCACCGGAGTATTTTACCCTCGTGAGCGCTAAAAGCGGAATTGGAACATTTACCATTATCATGTTGGCAATCAATGGTATTATTGGCATTACAGCCCAACCACATATCTTATCCGTGTGTGCAACCGGAAATAGCGAGAGGGCCGGTCGGATAGGGTTAACATATGGTTCTTTCGTGAAAAGGTTTTGTACCATTGGCTGGGCATTCACGGGTATCATAGTAGCCGCTCTGGCCATTCAGCGTGGTGTCGTGCTTGATGATCCTGAATTTGCCTTTGGCTACGCGGCCAGGGAACTTCTCTATCCCGGCTTAACCGGCCTGTTGGTAGCATCCATCCTGGCCGCCAATATGTCCACTTGTTCCAATTTTATGGTAAATACCGGAGCATTGTTTTCTCACGACCTATACAGCAGGTATTTTAAAAAGGATGCTAATGACAAGCAACTATTATGGATAGGACGTTATTCCGGTTTTAGCCTGACCATACTTGGCGTATTATTTGCCCTGGCCATTGATAATGTTTTGCATGCATTCCTGTTCACTGAAACAATAGCCGCTTTCATGGGTATAATCATTTTCGGGGGCATGTTATGGAAAAGAGCTAATCGTTATGGTGCCGCGGCAGCCGTTGCTGTAGCTTTTTGCCTGTATTACCTGCTGAATTATATAAATACCGGGATGCTAAAACTCGTATATGAATGGAAACCCGAACCTTTCGGATGGACAATGTTGGCCGGTTTTCTTGCCCTTCTCCTGGTAAGCCTTGTCACCAAACCGGAAAATGAAAAAAGCATAAATGGCTTTTTTGATAACCAGCAACGCCTTTCAGATGAAGGGGGTAAAATTGGGAAAAGCGAAGAAAAGCCCCTGGCAAGTGACCATGGAAAGAAGCTTTTATTGTTGGATATAGCCTCTTATTTTAGCAAGCAGTGCTGGATTGGCTTCTTGAAAAGCCATAGGGAAGATATAGCTGGGTTTTTACTCGCCTGGGGTTTTGTCGGCTTCCTGGTAGGTATTGCCTGGTTGATTATCCAGTTTTAACTGGTGTTATAATCAAAATTGGTACGTTTTAACACAAAATTGCCACATGCTGATTACTGAAATGTATCTATTATTGCATGTGATTCGTCATAATATTAAATAGTTTGCAATGATAAACAATTGGAAAATTTTTTGGCTTAACCACAAATGTATTGATAACGTGCAATTTGTTTATATGTTGTATTTGATTTTCAGAATTTGAAAATATTTCGAACTGAAGGTGTAAAAAATAATCATTTTTTGTACCTGCAAGAATGATTATTTTTTACATTGTGAGTTGCATATTACCATTAACAAAGGAAAAAAATAAATAGATAAAACCTCTATGATTAGGCATTAATCACATACGCGCATGATCAAAATGGAGGTTCCACCTGCCCGCCGTAATACAATACTTTGGCAGGCGGGTATGACCATTGAAAAATTAAATTTGAACATATGAAACATTTTATTCGTATCCCTGTTTTAGCTGCTATTTTCCTGGTGGCCACCTGTAAGGCGTACCCCCAAACCATTTCAATTGGGGATCAATCATTTCAAGTGATGCTGGGCCAAAACGAAAACAAAATTCCTTATGTCGCGGGTGCCCAAGCCGATGGCAAGCCCGTGAGCAGTTTAAACGACATTTCACGGGGGGGCATCCTGGAGGCATGGTTGCATGAACAATTTCTTACAGGACCGGTTGATCAAATAAATTGTAATGGATGGGAAACTGCTGAAGATTCCGTTTTTTACAAGGCTGTGGCAAAAATAGAGGTGAATGGGTTAGAACTTCAATTCAACCTTCAGTTAGTAAAAGGCCATAACTACACCCGCCAATTTTTTACACTACACAACAGTGGGCCGGACCCGTTGCTGATTAACAATTACCCGATATTATTAACGCGAAACGGGTTTACAAACAAGAACACCGTAATCCAGTCATGGGAATCACTACATTATACACCACAACATAAACAATTGAGTGATGATACGGATGTAATATTAAGCTCTTCAGGCCATAGCTCGGATAATACCAGGGGATGGGGAAATGTGCCATACTGGATGATCAACAATAAGGAACTAAAAACTTTTTACTCCCTGGCCTGGTGCGGGGGGTGGAAAGCAAAATTGGAATCCGGTAAGGCCGGGTTGAACTCCCGGGTGTACTTAACACAGGCAGAGACGCAGGTAAAGATCAAACCCGGGGAAAGTATCAAAGGCCCCGTGGTTTATATATACGTTAATCACCACCCGTATTTACCGGTTGCCCGCCAGGAATGGTTCCAGGCCCGCGAGCATTTGGCCAGTACATTGTATCCTTTGCCTGAATTTAGCTTTCCTTTTGTATATAATCATTGGTACGCGGTTGAATTTGATATTGATGGAAAATTCATGAAAAACCAGTTGCCAGCGGTGAATGAAATGGGCTTTGACGTCTTTGTCGTGGATGCAGGATGGTACAATGAAGTGGGTAACTGGGTGCCCGACAAGGATAAGTTCAGGAATGGCTCTTTCCAGGAAGGGGTTTCGTACCTCAAGGAAAATAATATTGAATTGGGAATATGGTCCAGCCCGCATCTCATGAGGGCCAAACCCCCGCTTTCGCCCAAATTTGAAAAGCCAGAAAGATATGTAAGTTTCATGGACTCCTACCTGCTCGATCTTACCAG
Source organism: uncultured Bacteroidales bacterium (assembly GCA_964552835.1). Taxonomy (GTDB): domain Bacteria; phylum Bacteroidota; class Bacteroidia; order Bacteroidales; family CAYFUP01; genus CAZKIR01. Next base: position 940 of record CAZKIR010000236.1, on the reverse strand, counting down.
CATGGATTTTACCAGTTACCTTGACGCGCACCTGGATACCTTAACGAACATTTTGGGTGCCAGCTGGTGGAAATTTGACCAGGATTTTTTTGGCGATACCTCAAGGCACGGGAAAATGCGAAATGTTGTTTCATTACAAGAAGCCTTGTCGGCCGCGCGAAAAAATTACCCCGGTTTGGTTATTGAATCTTGCATGGGCGGCGGCAAAATGATCAATGAATTTACTGACATGATTTCCCAAATTCACTGGATACGTGACGGGGAACGATCGGGGTACATGCATGCACTGGACAACATCAAGGAAGCCAATGGCGCCTCCGGCTTCTTGATGCCGGAAAAAATTGAACGCTGGGTGAACCGAATCGAAGAAATTGATGAAAACGACACGGAATTAATCAAATTTTACTGCAGAAGTTGCATGTTAGGTACATGGGGCATCTCCAGTGATTTGAACAAGGTATCGGAAAAAACAAAATCGATTATTAAAAAAGAAGAAAATTATTATCGCCAGATCAACGAGTTGAAAAAGCATAACTTATATGATTTTGAACCCATTTTAGAATATACCTATAGTGCAGCAAATATTTTTTATCATCCAAATTACGCCCGGGCCGCGGTAATCCTCTACCGGATATTCCCTCGTGAGGAAGCCGTGGACCGTATCGTGCAAACCCGTCTAAAACCAGGTGAATACGTGATAACCAATGCTGAAACGGGAAAATCAAAAACCTTTGAAGGCCCAGGGGTGAACCTTGAATTACCGGTTGGTAAGATGTCTGCTATTTATTTTATTTCAAGAAAGTAACTAAACCCTATCGCGTTGCCAGAACAATGTACTAATCTGCATGAACAACCCAGGCAAAAAAATATGAATGAACGGGAATTAATATTTCAACACGAAACCACACTTGTGCCTAAATATTTTAAAACGTGTAAATTA
>CAZKIR010000235.1:0-6677 GCA_964552835.1 uncultured Bacteroidales bacterium | reverse complement strand
ACGCCTCTCTCCTCTCGGCGTACACGGTTACGTGTATGGTGTCGTTTGGCGATTCTAAGCACGAACCTGTCAAGCCACTACAAAGTTTATTAAGTGTAACAAGCTAAAAATTAGCACTATCCGCCAAATGCACTATACACGATGTTGTGTGTATGTGCCTTTCTTGGATTTCTTTCTAATCTCAAGTTTCCTCTTTGCGATAAACTCACTTAGTTCTTTCTCCTGTTTATCTGTCAGGGGTTTACTTTGTATTACAAAATCAACTCCTTCTGGTTCTTTAATATATCCCATATTATTTTGGTTTAAAATATTTATCAACTAATCTTTTAGCTGCAATTGAGTCAATAACCATTAAATATCCACCAAAATGATATGCTCCAAGTGTTTTTACATAATGGTCAATCAGTTTTGTCTTAGACTCAAATGATACAAATCCTTCACCACCTCTCTGAAATGATACTTTACAAGCATATGCAACTAAGTTTCCTGGAACACCTTCATATAGTTTGTTTTTTCCAAGATTAAAAGGAGAGCTTTCAAGAAGAAACATGTATACGTGGTCAGTCTTTACAGTAAAACTAATCAGTCCTTGCACAATATCAGGGTTATCAATTATTGTCAGTTTATATACTTCTCTGTCAAGTTGATTAAATTCTTGTCTCCAATTGAACAACCATCCTCTTGATTTTGTAATTGACTTTAAATCTGACTTTGTCAACAAGACAACCTCTGTTTGAAAACTGTCTCCACTAATCGTATTTAATATCGAATCAGTCAGTTTATCAATCTCGAAATTAAGCTTGTATATATCTTTTTTTGTCATACACAAATTTAACGAAAATCAATCAGAATCTTATATGTTTGGGGTGTTTTTTTTAGCATGGCACACAACGTTTAGTATATACAAAGTAGGCGATTGCGGGCTACAACCGTTTAATTTACTACTATTCCGCCTATTTTGTATATACATTGTTGGCGGTTCGTGCTTTATTTAGTACCTATCTCACATTTAAATACCAAACCTAATTCACTTACCAGTTGGAAATCATTAATCCAACTAACTTTCATATTGTCACAGACATTTGGAATTTTTATCTTCTTTGAATTTAAAGCTGTAACTTTCTCCTCTTTAGTAAAAATAACAGCACCTTCTTTTATCGCATGTGCTATAACCCAAGGGTCTGCAATAGAGCGTTGTTTTGTATTATAAATATCTTGGAGATGCTTCGTAACTTCTTCGTCAATTTTCCGAATCGGTATATTGCTAGACTTTAACCAATCACTCAAATCATCCTCTGTTCTCGTAATTTCCTCATATACTAACTCTGGCATGAATAGTTTATCTACTTTACCAAAATCACTAAGCATTTCCCAATAGGTCAGACAAATACTTGGTGCATAATATTTTTGCCATGCTTGTATTAAAACATTTGCATCTAAACAATATTTCTTTTCAGAGGAATTCATCTATACATTTGAGCTTCAAGTTTCGCGAATTTATTTACCTTAACATTCAACAAACTACTTGCTTGAGTAGGCTCAATACTCCCTCCACGAAAAGCATCAAGTACAGTTTGAGTAAACAAACGGCTGTTCCTATTTAATAGTAATAGAAAATAGTTCGGACCTCCTTTTTTATCTTTCGCCATTTTCTTTTTCTCTTCTTCTCTTTGAAGAAAATCCTTGTAATCTTTATCAGTTTGTAATTTAAGCTTGTTATAGTTATTTAATGTGATAATTTTCAAATTCAATGCTCTAACCAGTAAGGCAAATGAGCTAACTCCAATGTTTTTTGCAGATTTAAAAACCTCCTGTGAGTTATTAAATACGTTACTATCAAGATTTGTAACATAATCCATTGGCATAAGAACATTTGCCGCTACTTCATTGCAAAACAATTCGATTGGGTTATAATCTTCATTATTTTTTAAAGAAAGTTCAACATCATTTGAAATTCCTGTTTCAGCTATCCAAAGATGGGCTAATTCGTGAATTAATGTAAATAACTGTGGGGCATTCCAATCGTCAGAGTTTATAAACACGAAAGGCGCATAATTATCTGCAATTGCAAAACCTTGAAGTTCACTTGAATCTAACTTTAATCTGGAATGAATAAAACTAGTTCTTGATATAAAAATACCGTTAGATTCAGCACCATCAATCCATTCTAGTATTGGGTTATTTGTTTTATAGTAGAGTGGATTAACTCCTAATGTTTTAATTATATCCTCCGCAACAACAGTAGGATTGTCTTTTATTGAAAACCTACCAATAAATGACGCTTTTTCCTCTCCATTATCTTCATTTACATCACTTATCCATGCTTGTTTCAGCTGAATCTCTCGAATGATAAAAATAGACGAAGTACTTAATTCCTTTGAACCTTTCTTTCTGAAATCTTGTAATGGCTGAAAATCCGAAGGTATATCTGGAAGGAAAAATAGCGTAAATGGTCTTCTATATGCTTTTGCAAGATTTTGAGCTTGCCTAATTGTAGGGTAACCTTCCCCTTTTTCCCACTCTTGCAGTTTATCAACAGATACAGCAATTTTAGATGCAGCAACTTCTTCAGTCATTTTTGCTGATTCTCTTGCCCATTTAAAAACTTTAGCTGTTATATATGCTTTATCTGCCATATAATACAAAAATATACTTTTATATCTTTATCCCAATATTAGCTTTCCACAATATTTATTGCACTATCCCTGCATGACCGCCAAACAATTCTATAAACCCAATTGTCTTTATACCTTAAACAACCAAAAATAAATACAATTGTGTTTATTTTTATTTATGACTAAAACCCAAATTGTGAGATTTTTTTATAAATCCCCATCTCATGGACTTGCACGGCGCTAGCTCAATTTGGGTATTATTCCCTTCCCGCCCTTCTGTCTAAATAAATTCTAACGTCAACCAAAAACATAACGGCCAAGCCTCTACCATATCATGGCTTCCTGTTAATCGTAGCCTGTAAATCAGTGCTTTACCCCCCCCCTCTTAAATCTTCATCTTCCGGAACAGCAAGGCGCCCCACAATACCACCCCAACCGTGAAACTACCCAACACGAGAAAACTGAACCAGGGATCCAGCATGGACGAACCGATCATGCCGTCACGAATGCCTTCTACACCATAGGTCAGGGGATCGATATAGGTAAGAAAGGAGAGCCAGCCGGGGATTTGATCCAGGGGGAACAATGCCCCGGACAAGAAGAAAAGGGGAAATATCACGAAATTCACGATCAATTGAAAACCTTGTGTATCTTCCATGCGTGACGCGAAGGCTATGCCTACCCCGGTAAAGGCCAATCCGATAAGGAACATAAACCCGATGGCTTGCAACAGCCCAAGAAAGCTGGGTACGCTTACCCCCACGACAAGGGAAATCACGAGTACCAAAAGGCCTTGTATCATGGAAGTAGTAGCACCGCCAAGGGTTTGGCCAATCATCAGGCCAAGGCGGGGCACGGGCGCCACGAAGGTTTCTTTTAAAAACCCGAATTGCTTGTCAAGGACCAGGGTTACCCCCGAGAACATGCTGGTAAACAACACGCTCATGGCAATAATGCCCGGGGCGATATAATCCATGTAGCCGCCTTGCAGGCCTGGCATGTCCACGGTCGAATTCAGTCCAAAACCAATAATGACCAAAAAAAAGAAAGGCATGCCCAGGCTGCCAATGATCCGGCTACGCGACCGGAAATATTTTAACACGCTACGGTACCATATAATATAAATCGCGTTCATCGTCTGGAGTATCTTTTTCGCATCCTGTCTTTCGCGCTGGCTTCTTCCTCCCGGATGGTCTTCCCGGTGTAATGCAGGAACACGTCCTCGAGCGAGGGGGAATGCATGCTGATAGAACTTACAGGTATATTTTTATTTACAAGTTTCTTGAAAATTTCTGGCAAGCCGGTCTTCGGGTCTTTCACGGCAATATCAACCTGCCCGTCGTGAATTTTTGCCTTGCTAATCCAATCCAGGCCCGAGAGGCTGGCTTTTATGGCCCCGGGCTGGCCCGAACTTATCCGGATGCAACTGCCCCCCACGGTATCTTTCAAGGCCGCCGGGGTGCCCCTGGCCACGATTTGGCCATTATCGATGATGGCAATCGTATCAGAAAGCTTGTCGGCCTCGTCCATGTAGTGCGTGGTTAGTATAATGGTGACGTTTCGCTCGTCGGCAAGGTTTTGAATATAATTCCACAGGTGGTTCTTGGTTTGGGGATCCAGGCCAAGGGTAGGCTCGTCCAGAAAAAGGATCTTTGGCCCGTGCAAGATGCCCCGGGCAATTTCCAGGCGCCGCTTCATGCCACCCGAGAAAATTTTTACCCGTTTTTTCCGCCAGTTTTCCAGCTCCACGAGTTTTAGCAGTTCTTTTATCTTGTTACGGCGTACTGAAGCTTTCATCCCGTAAAGGCGGCCGTGAAAATCCATGTTTTCCTCGGCCGTCAATTCCTCGTCAAGGGTAGGGTCTTGAAACACGACTCCTATCGAGCGCCGCACGTCAGCCTGTTGCTTTATCACGTCATAACCATTTACCGTGGCCACTCCTGTAGTAGGTTTCAGTAAAGTTGACAGGATAGACAAGGTAGTGGTTTTGCCCGCGCCATTTGGCCCGAGAAAACCAAAAATCTCGCCTTCCTCGATCTCGAAATGGATATGATCCACGGCAACCAGCTTGCCAAATTGCTTGCTCAGGTTTTCTACTTGGATAATGGCCATCTCGTGTATAGTTTTACATCAGGAAGTAGGAACAACAATCTTTGTTTCTTATATTCCCCCTTTTTCACTTTTCAAAAATAGTAATCTTATTTTAAAAGATTAATAAAGTGTAATATAAAATATAAAATCGTGCAATCCACATGACTGTTGAAAATTTTTTAAAAAATATTCAAGAAAAACTTGACACGAATTGATTTAGGTATTAGCTTGCGGCTTTATTTAAACAATGGCATTGATTGTCCCTTAAGAGGCTTTATTATTTTTTTCCAGGGAATTACAAAAAAGGCCATTATGCTGACAAAGAAAAAAAATCATCAAGATGAACACCCTGAGAACGATCTTTTTATTTTTGCCCTTGTTTTTCTTTTATTCCCAAAATAATAACGGGCAATCACTGTCCCCTGCTACATTAAGCAGTGCGGGCAACTATCAGGAAAACAAATCCTCGCTTTCCTGGACAATGGGCCAAACGGCCATTGAAACTTTTTCCAGCGATACCCTTTACCTGACCCAGGGGTTTCAACAAGAAATCTCGTTAGAAGTAACACCCGTGGACACTGCCCCAAATAGCTTATCAGAAAACTTTCCATTCAACATTCAGGTGTACCCGAACCCGGTGGACGGGCTTTTGCAAGTAGAAATACTGGACAAAACCCCCGGGGAACTTGGCTTTAGGCTTTTTACTGCTGATGGGCAACTAGTGAAAACCGGGGAACAGTTTTTGTCCCAAACATCCATTAACTTCTCGGGTTACAAAGCCGGTCTTTATTTTTTACATGTTATTTACAACGATAAATCACGGGTTTACAAAATTGTTAAACACCGTTAATTTCTTCAATTCTAAAACAATCATTTATCAGCCATAAAAATACTTAGCAATGAAACGACTAATTTTTGCCCTTAGCTTGATGACAGCTTTTTGCATGAACCTTTTAAGCCAAAGCCCCAATGCCATCCATTACCAGGCCGTGGCCAGGGATGCCCTGGGCAACCTGATCACCGAACAACAAGTAAATTTAAAAATCAGTATCCTGAAAGACAGCGAAAGCGGTTCCCCGGCTTACGTGGAAACCCACCTCGTGACCACCAACCCTTTTGGCATCGTGAATTTAAACATCGGGGAAGGTTCGGTGAGCGAGGGAAGCCTCTCGGCCATCGAGTGGGCGAGCAAAAACCACTACCTGAAAATAGAAATGGACGTGGAAGGCGGCAATGATTTTAAACAAATGGGCACCAGCCAGATCGTGACCGTACCTTACGCGAAATACGCGGACAAAGCTGGCAACGTGTTCAGTGGCAAGTACACCGACCTCTCGGGCAAACCCGATATGTCACAATACTTGTTGTCCCAGCAAACCAGCACTTGGGACAAGGACACCTTAAACGAGTTTCAAACACTGAGTTTGTCGGGTTATACCCTGGGCATTTCTCGCGAAAACAGCGTGACCTTGCCCGATAGCGTACGGATGGCAAAATACGCTGCCAACCCGGCCGATAGTTTCAAGCTGGAATATCAAAACATACTAAGCAAACCCCAGTTGAGCATCGTGGGCGACACGATTTATTTAACCCATGGTGGCTCGGTTGTTTTGCCCGATACCATCCTGTATGCCACGATAGCCGGCTCGCCCGCGCCCACTTTCGAGCTCGAGTTTAGCAAGGTAAACAATGTTCCTTACATTGACAGCGATACCACCAACGAGTGGCAGGTATTGTCCATCGACGCGGACACCCTCTTCCTGTCCAATGGAAACCACGTGTTGCTGCCCGATACAATTGACTTTGCCATGGAAGCGGCTTCATCCGACACCGTGGATGAACGGGTAGACTCCTTGGTTAAGGTGGTGAACGACCTGAAAGGTACCATCGATTCACTGAACGCGTCCATTAGCTCGAAAGCCAACACCTTCTGGTTAAGCCAGACAGGTGGTTTTTTTATTGATGAACGCG
>CAZKIR010000234.1:5469-6694 GCA_964552835.1 uncultured Bacteroidales bacterium | reverse complement strand
GAAAGAAAAAGGCGAACTGTTCAAGAAATTGCTCGTGCACCCTGCAATCCACGAGGTGAGGGGAGAAGGGCTTTTTCTTGCCATGCAACTAGACTGTTTCGAGACAGTGAAAAAAGTTATTCACCAGGCCATGGAACTTGGTTTGCTTAGTGATTGGTTCTTGTTTTGTAATGACGCGGTGCGGATTGCACCGCCCTTGATTATTTCCAGTGAAGAAATCCATAAAGCTTGCCAGATCCTTCTTCAAGCTGTCAGCGATGTGTATGATAAGGGGAATTGATCGCTAAGAAAAATGAATGGTTCCCCTCTTTTTTTTAATTTTGCACGAGATCAAGATAAAATTACCCCAATTGCAAGAGAAAATGAAAAGATATACACGTGCCATCATGGCAATGGCATTTTTGATGGCCGTTTCGTATATACATGGCCAAAGAACCACCTTTTTTGATATCGAGCAACAAATTAAAAAGTTGCATGATAAACTGGGCGAAACCGAAAGCATAACCAGGAAATTCAAGATTAACGATTCCATCCATGCCCTTTTTGATAATTTATTCAACGTACCGGATGTTTTCGATCATCCTTTTGATTCCTTGTACCGATTCGGGACTTTGTCGCCAGAAGACCAACGGTTCAGGATTATTCAATGGGGCCTTCCCCTGGTCGGTGGCATGTACGAGTACCATGGATACATTTTGATTAACCAGGGAGAAACTAAAGCCCCAGCGGTCATTCGTTTAAGGGATCAATCGGATTCCATCAAGGAAGTTGAAAGTTTTACCGGTGGGCCTGGTAAATGGTACGGTGCGCTGTATTATGACGTGATCACTACCGATTATCATGGAAAAAAACTATATACTTTCCTGGGATTTGATTTCAATGATATGGCTTCCCGGAAAAAATTAATCGAGACGGTAAGGGTTTTCGGGAAGGATTCGGTCCAGTTCGGGGTGCCCGTGTTCGTGTCACCCGCCCGCAGGGCAGTCAGGGTTGTTTTTGAATATTCTCCCAAGGTAGTGATGACATTGCATTACGACCCGGGCAGGCAAATGATTATTTACGATCACCTGGCCCCGCCCAAACCCTCCTTGCTAGGCCATTTTGAATATTATGGGCCTGACATGAGCTACGACGGCTTCAAATATGAGGAAAATCATTGGAATTATGTTCCAAAAGTAGAAATATTGAACCCAAAGCGAAAAAATACGGTGTACAAATAGGGCGC
>CAZKIR010000234.1:0-5459 GCA_964552835.1 uncultured Bacteroidales bacterium | reverse complement strand
CGGGGAGGTACTGGCACGCTATGAAAAATTAAACCTTGCACCCTATGGCGGGTTCATGAACCCGATATACCAACTAGTAAAAGAAGGTGAGGAGATCGTGGACGTGAAAATTGAATACCCGGGCAATTACACGGCCCAGATGTTGCGTTATAGTATGGAATATCCCTTTTTACCAGATTATAATTAGTGACTGTCCATAAAAAAACCCGGGGTGTTATCCCGGGCTTTTATTCTTAACAGGCCATCAGCCTATTATTTTTTGTAATCTTTTAGCATTTCCATCAGTTTCTTGCGAGTAAAAAATATACGGCTTTTCACAGTCCCGATTTTCAGGTTTAGCTCTTCGGCTATTTCCTTGTATTTGTAGCCTAAGGTGTGCATCACGAAAGGGACCCTGTACTCGTCTTCCAACTTGTTGATGGCCGCGTTGATCTCGTCGAAAGACATGGAACCTTCTGGTGTGCCAATCTTGGAAGACTTGGTTTGGTTCATGTAATACAAGTCTTTCGTACTGTCAACGGTCGTGTTTTGCTTAACGGCCCTACGGTAATTATTAATGAAGGTGTTCTTCATTATCGTGAATGTCCAAGCTTTCAAGTTGGAATAATCCACGAATTTTTCACGGTTTGATAGGGCTTTTAAATATGTTTCTTGTAAAAGATCTTTCGCTTCACTACCATTATTCGTTAAGCTTAAAGCGAACCGTTCGAGATTTGGTTTTAAATCTACTAACTGGTTGTTAAAATCAATTGCTGTCATAACTCAATGGTTTTTGGTTTTTAATTGTTTAACAAATGTACAAAATAATTAAACACGGAACAAGTTTTTGACAGGCTTTTTTACATGCTAAAGAGTGGTTTTCTAAACAAGGATGTTTTATTAAAACGCTGTATAATAAGTATTTAAATATTGTTAATATTGTTCATTCTAAATAAAGTCTATATAAATAGGAAGGTTGGTAATTTGTTTAATTTTGTTTATAAATCACGTTAAATTTATTAAACAAACAGATTGCCAGTCATTTACATGGTAAACACATTAAAACATTGTATATCATTAATTTAAATAATAGCCGTCTATTAGTGTTCTTAATTCATTTGGCGTAAATATTGGTATCACGTTTTGGGGGACAAATTTAACTTTTCGTATTTGTTCACCAGACACTAGGATACTTTTTTCAGGAAATTTATCGGCCATAAAGGTAATGGCTTCCCGGGCTTCATTTTCGGGTATACTCGAGATAAAACAGGTGAATAAATAAGCTACATCATGCTCGCTGGCAATCTCTATAACGTCAGGCATGGGAACCGATTGGCCAAGGTAAATTACCTCGTGGCCCATTTTTTTTAGCATATAATAATAGAACAACAAGCCAAGCTCATGATACTCTCCTTCTGGCAAAAACAATAAAAAATGCTTGGGGTCCTTTTTTGTTTTTTCCATCATGCTATCAATGGCAACAATTAACTTTTGCCTTATCACGTTCGAAACAAAATGCTCCTGGGCCGGGGTAATTGATCCAGTTTGCCACAAAATACCTATTTTTTCAAGAAAGGGGAAGATGATGCTCGTGAATGTTTCCTCGAAGCCAAGTTGCAAGAATGAATTAGAAAGGATTTTATTAAAAATTTTCTCGTCATAATCGATCATGGACTCTAGCATTTGCTCAATTTTAGTGCTGTAGTCCCCTTTTTCCCTCATCAACAAAATGACCTTATCGCGAAGTTGTTGAATGGGAAGATTGGCTAGTTTTGAGATTTTGTAACCATGTTTCGTGAGAATGGAAATGTTTAAAAGTTTTTTCAGATCATCGTCGCAGTAATATCTCCGGTTGGTCGATGTACGCTTGGGCATTACGATGCCGTAACGGTTTTCCCAAGCCCTTATCGTGTGTGCTTTTATTCCTGATAGCTTTTCTAAGTCACTGATTGAATAACTTCCCATCGGCTACTTGATGTTTATTTTACTTTAACAACCATTTTTTGGAAAAGTTTAGCACACGGGGGAATTATTGCATTGCCATGTTTTTGACTGCCAAAAGCAAACCATCCCGAACGGGCAGTATAACTTGTTTGACAAGGGGATCGTCCTTAACTGTCTGGTTAAATTTTTTTATTCCCAGGCTAAAATCGTCATTTTGATTTTTGTCGGCTACTTTTCCTCCCCACAACACGTTATCAGCAATAAGCAGCCCCCCGGGTTTTAATTTAGGCAGGTATGTTTTGTAATAAGCCGTGTATTCCCTTTTGTCCCCGTCGATGAAAATGAAATCAAGTTGATCGGGCAATTTTTCTTTAATATCCAGCGCGTCCCCGAGGTGTTGGATGATTTTTTCGGACAAGCCCGCTTTTTGGAAATATTTATTGGCAAAATCGCTCAACTCGTCATCCAGCTCCACCGTGTGCAATTGCCCGCCTTCCGGCAAGGCCCGTGCCATGCAAATGGCTGAATAGCCCGTGTAGGTGCCAATTTCAAGAATAGCTCGCGGTTGGGCCAGGGTAACGAACATCTCCAGGATTTTTCCTTGCAGTGGCCCCGAGAGCATGTTGGGGTTTAGCACGTGCAAGTGGGTTTGCCTCCTAAGTTCTTCTAAGATTTTATCTTCAGGTTCATTGTGTTGCAATATGTATTCATTTAACCCCTGTGAAAGTTCCATGTTTTTTACTTGTAAATTAAAGTAGATAAATTGTCAGGTGCCAGGATTTCCTGGGCAATATCCTGGATTTGTCCTGATTGTATGTCATCTATTCTTTGATAGATTTCTTCCAGGGTTTCCACTTTCTCGTGCAATAGCCGTGCTTTGCCGTTCGTTAGCATCAAGCTGTCATAATTCTCTGAATGGATGGCCAGTTGCCCTTTTAATTGCCGTTTGGCTTTTTGTAGTTGCCGGCTGCCCAGTTGGGCTGATATCAAGTTCAACAACTCTTTTCTTATCAATTTAAGGCATTTGTCAAGGTTTTTCTTTTCCGTGCCAAAATAAATTGATAGAATACCCGTGTCGCTATATGCCGTGTAATTGGATTCGATGTTGTACGCGTAGCCATGTTTTTCGCGCAACAGCAAGTTTAGCCGGGAATTTAGGCCGGGCCCGCCCAGCAGGTTGTTCAATAACACTAGTCCAAGCCTTTTGACATGACCGTACTGGTAACCCAGGTTGCCCATGATGCAATGTGCCTGATGGGTATTTTTTTCTTTTTCAATAAAACGTGGTTTATACTGAATGGTGCCGTTCCTGTTTTTTTTGGACAAATCGGGGGGCAGGTGCCCAAAATATTTTTCAACCAAGTGGCAAAGATTGTTAAAGTCAATATCGCCCGCGGAACTTAGTATCATTTGATCGGTCTTGTAATTGGTTTGCATGAAGGAAAGTAAGTTTTCCCTCGTGAACCCGGTGATGGAATGTTCGCTTCCGAGCACGTTCCGACCAATGGGGGACGGGCCAAAAACCATTTCTTCAAATTCGTCAAAAATGAATTCAGCGGGGCTGTCCAGGTAGGAGTTGATCTCGTCCAGCACCACTTCTTTTTCTTTTTCTATCTCCTTGGCGGGAAACAAGCTGTTAAACACGATGTCGCTGATTAAATCCAATGACCTGTGAATGTCTTCTTTCAAAAATGAAGTGTACACGCAAGTTTCTTCTTTCGTGGTATACGCGTTTACTTCACCGCCCACGTCTTCCATCCGGCTAAAAATATGAAAAGATTTGCGCTTGCGCGTGCCTTTAAACAGCAAATGCTCGATAAAATGGGCCATCCCGTGTTCCATTTCCCGCTCGTCGCGCGAACCAGCGTTAATGATCAGGCCACAATGGGCTGCCATGGATTTAATCGGCTGGTGTATAAGCCGGATGCCGTTGACGAACTCGTGTTGTTTATATGGTAGGTTTGTTTTTTCCATGTTTTACAAAAAAGAGCCTGTAATTTTGACTAAATCTACAGGCTCTTTACTTAATATAAATAGTCTTTTATTTCTTTCCCGTGTATTCTTGTACAATCCGCCTAAGCCATGGCAGCATGATAAAAATTATGATAACCGATATCATGGCCAAACCGGCATTGGTCAAGAAAAAATAGGCTTTTTTATCATACATGTTCCACAAGCCAGACAGGACGCCTGAAAGCTTGTTTCCTATAGCGGTAGACAAGAACCAGCCGCCCATCATCAAGGCCACGATGCGCGGTGGGCTTAATTTTGATACCAGCGAGAGGCCCATGGGGCTTAGAAAAAGCTCGCCCACGGTAATTACCGCGTAGGTGCCGATCAGGTAAAAAGCAGAGGATTTTACTACCCCGTTGTTGGCTGCGATGGCCCCGGCAATCATCACGGTGGCCGAAAGCGAGGTGATCAACAATCCAATACCGATTTTCGCCGGGGTAGAAGGTTCCCGGTTACGCCTTCTCATGAAATGAAAAAAACCGACTACCAATGGGGTGAAAATGATAATAAAAAACGGGTTGACCGATTGGAAAATCTCGGTGGAGAAAAGGGTCAATTCACCGTCTTTAGGCCATTTTTCACGAGGTAAATTATCGTAATAGGGGTGTGGGCCTATTTCACCAACATACATTTTCTTGTCAATATGTTCATATTTTACTTGGCCTGGTTCAAGGTCCATGCCTGGTTCATAAGGTATTTTTTGCTTACTGTCGGTCAACACGAGCGTGGTGTCCTGGGTATATATTTTTTGATCAAAACCCATGGTCTCGGCCACCCCCTCGACAGATTTCGGGACTTCCCGGTTGGTATATTCTTCGGCCCATATGGTCAGGGCCGAGCCGTTTTGATGGAAGATAGCCCAGAAAACCACCACCACCGCGAAAACAGACAGCAAGGCCGCGATGGGTTCTTTCTCGTGCTTGTCGGCCGTGCGATATAGGTTAATGTAAAAGATAATGATGGGTATACTGAAGAACACGAAAGCGTCCGTAGAATCAGCCCCGAAAATGTTGCCTGGTATCATCCAGCCCAGTGCCCCCGCAATAAAAGCCGGGATAAAGAGGGACGCCAAGATGCGGCCAATGGATTTATCCCCTTCGCGCTTGGGCCTGATTTCATCGGCTTCTTTAATATCGGTGGCATAGGTTTGCCCCAACCAGAACCAGATCAAACCGAGTAACATCCCGATACCGGCTGCCCGGAATGCCCATCCCCAGCCAATGGTATTACGCAGGTACGCGGCAATAAAATTACAAATAAAGGCACCGATGTTAATGCCCATGTAAAATATATTGAAACCCGCGTCCTTGTTTTCCTTGTATCTTGGAAATTTATCATACAAGTTCCCGACAAGGGCAGAAATGTTAGGTTTGAAAAATCCATTGCCCACGATGATGAGCAAAAGGGAGATATAAAAAGCCGATTCGCTATATATTGACAGGCCAAAATACCCGGCGCTCATCAATATCCCCCCGATGGTAATGGATAAACGGTAACCCAGGACCCTATCGGCCAACAAGCCG
>CAZKIR010000233.1:0-6715 GCA_964552835.1 uncultured Bacteroidales bacterium | reverse complement strand
GAATATTGAAGAACGTTACAAATTTTTATCGGCAAAATCTGTTGAAATTTCAGAATCTTCCCGTACTTTTAGGGTGGTTTTACCATTGGTTATAGTAAATTCATGATAAAAACCCTCTTGATAGAAGACGAATACCCGGCAGCCGAACGCTTACAGAAGTTACTGTACAAGGTGGCCCCGGGTATAAAGGTAACCGGCCAACTTGATTCGGTGGAGACGAGCGTGGCCTGGTTGTCGGAAAACGAATGCCCTGATCTTATTTTCCTCGACATACAACTTGCCGATGGCCTGTGCTTTTCTATTTTCGAACAAGTAGAAGTGCAAGTACCCGTGATTTTTACCACTGCTTATGACGAATATGCCATCCAGGCTTTTGACCTGAACAGCATCGACTACCTTCTAAAACCCATTGATGAAGAAAAGCTCCAAGAGAGCATTGAAAAGTTCAAGTCCTTGAAAGCCTATTTTCAAAAAGAGGACCTGGGACGGAAAATCCATGATATTTACCAGGCTTTCAAGGTGGATCAACAAAAAGGGCATAAAAACAAGTTCCTGGTCCCATCAGGAAATGCACTGGTGCCTGTCCATACGTCCAAGGTGGCCTGTTTTTATTCAGAGGATAAGGAAACTTTTCTCCTCACGGGCGAGGGCAAACGCTACATCGTGAACGAGTCCCTGGATCGACTGGAAACAGAATTGGATCCCGCTCTTTTTTTCCGGGCAAACCGCCAATTTGTTCTTTCAAGCCGTTTTATAAAAAAAGTCCACAACTATTTTCACTACAAGTTAAAAATTGAGCTTACCATGCCCCTTGACAAGGATATCATTATTCCGCGCGCCCGCGTAAGGGAGTTTAAAACATGGTTAGAAGGGTAGTCTTTTTTGCATGTACTTTCGTGCTTTTTTCTTGATTAAAATGTATCTTGCCCCCCTGTTTTAAAACAACAAGTGATTAATGAATAAGATGTTGAATATCAAGAAATATTTAATCGCTTTGCCAGTCGTGGGATTGTTCATGCTCTCGTCGTGCCAAAGCATGAAAGAAGTGCATATCGGGAATATAGAAGGCTTTAAAATCGACGGCATGGCCGGGCAACAGGTTTTTGTTACCTTGAAAGTGCCCGTCGAAAACCAACGTCTTACCGGTTTCAGAATTGTTGAAATGGATTTTAAAGCCCACCTGAACGATGTATACATCGGGAAAGTGACCAACCGGGAAAAAATTAAAGTAAAAGGCCATTCCAAGCAAACCTATGATTTGCCCCTGAAAATAAAACTACCTGGCTTGTTTGGCGCGTTAGGCGCCATGGCGGCCCTGAAATCCGGAAAAGGGGACCTGGCCCTTGAAGGCGAGATGAAATTACGCTATTGCCTAATGTTGCCTAAAACCATCCAGGTAAAAGAAACACACTCTATTAACATGAAAAGCAAGTGGTAATCATAATAATTCAATAAAAAAATTTTTACCTTTGGGTTTTATTGATAAATAGTAGGAAAAAATGAAAACAATCCTGGTACCCGTTGATTTTTCAAAAGATTCCATAAACGCCCTGGAGCAGGCGATTATTTTTGCCAACCAGTTTAACGCGGCCGTACGGATGATCCATGTAAAGAAAAAAGAAAATTTTGATCCTACTTTCGTGGAAGATTCTGAATCAATTGGCATCAATACCGTGAAAGATTACTTCGCTATCCTCATGCAACGCTACCAGGATAAAATTCATGACGGCCTGCTTGATTACAAGATACGCGAAGGGTTAATATACAAGGAGATAACAAACCAGGCCAAGTACGATGACGCGTATTTTATTATCATGGGCACGCACGGGGTTTCCGGGTTTCAGGAATACTGGATAGGCAGTAACGCGTTCCGGGTGGCCAGCAACGCGGAATGCCCGGTAATTACCATTCGTTACGGGTATCGTGCCGAGAAACTGGATAAAATCGTGCTCCCCATCGATGTTTCATATGGCACCCGTTTAAAAGTGCCTTACGTTGCGGACCTGGCTTCAAGAATAAACGCGGAAATACTTGTTGCTGCCGTTTACGAGACCAGCCAAAAAGATGTTATTGCCCGGGTAAACCAGTATGGAAAACAAGCCTATGATTTCGTGGCATCGCGGGGGGTGTCTTGCTCTTTTCATTCCCTCAAGGGAAAAAACATCTCTGACGTTACAATCAAACTAGCTCGAGATGAAGGGGCGCAACTGATTGCCATCATGACCGAGCAAACCGAAAACCCGCGGAATATCTGGTTGGGTTCCTACGCGCAGCAAATGGTAAACCACTCCCCGACCCCCGTGATGAGTTTAAAAACTAATTTTTTTGATGAAGATGAATAAGTTATTGCTAGTTTTTTTGTTTTCAGGATTTTTCCTTCATGGTTTGGGCCAGGAAAAACCACTCGGCCAGAAAAGCCTGTTCGACCGATTAGAAGAAAAAGGGCAACCGGATCATGGCCAGGTAAAGATATACCAGGATAACATGATCGCCCGGTTGGTAGAAGGCCATATACAGATGAACAAAAAAGTGGACGGCATCCCGGGCTACCGCATCCGGATATTTTCTGAATCCGGCCAAACCGCCCGCCAAAATGCCCATGCCATTAAAAGCGAGTTTTTATCAAAATACCAGGACACGCGGTGTTACCTGAAGTATGATTACCCGTTTTTTAAACTTTACGTGGGGGATTTCCGCACCAAGGCCGAGGCCACTAAAGCACTTAAACAGGTTCAGCGCGATTATTCCGGTGCCTTCATAATCAATGACCTGATTAATTACCCGGAATTAAAATAACTTGTTGGATATTTGTTGATATTCTTTTTCAAGATATAAAACATGATATTAATTTTGTCCTATTTTTGTGCCCTGATCCTAATGTCCCGAAAAAATGACAGACGAAATTAAACATGAATGTGGCATAGCCCTGGTAAGGCTATTAAAACCCCTTGAATATTACCAGATTAAATACGGCTCCTGGATGTGGGGAATGCAAAAACTCTACCTCCTGATGGAAAAGCAACACAACCGGGGCCAAGACGGTGCCGGGGTCGTGAGCTTGAAGTTAAACCTCCCTCCTGGCGAAAAATACATAGACCGCAGCCGTTCTAACGAGCCGGCCCCCATCAATAAAGTTTATAAAAAGATAAATTCCAGCATATCAAAAATTGACAAGAAAAAACCCGAGTTGTTAAACGACGTGGTTTGGGCGAAAGCCCACTTGCCCTTCGCGGCCGAATTGTTGCTCGGCCACTTGCGGTATGGCACCTTTGGCTCTAACTCGCTTAAAAGCGTGCACCCCATCATGCGGCAAAACAACTGGAAATCCAGAAACCTGGTCCTCGCGGGCAATTTTAACCTCACTAACGTGGAAGAACTCTTCCAGGTTCTTATTGAACTTGGCCAGCATCCCAAGGATTTTTCCGATACCGTGACCATGCTAGAAAACGTGGGGCATTTTTTAGACACTGAAAATCAGCGGCTTTTTGACAAATTCAAGCAGGAAGGCCTCCATAACAAGGAAATATCTGAATTGATTGCCCAAAACCTTAACGTGGCAAATGTTATCCGGGATTCAAGTAAAAAATGGGACGGGGGTTACGTGATTGCCGGCCTTATTGGACATGGCGACGCATTCGTGACCCGCGATCCCTGGGGCATCCGCCCGGCATACTATTATCATGACGAGGAAGTGGCCGTGGTAACTTCCGAACGCCCGGTAATCCAAACGGCTTTTGATGTTAATTTTGAAGACGTACACCCCTTGCCCCCGGGCCATTGCATCGTGGTGAAAAAAGATGGGCGGGTCATCGTGGAAGAAGTGCGCCCCCCGGAAGAAAAGAAATCCTGTTCCTTTGAACGTATTTACTTTTCCCGTGGTAACGACCAGGTAATCTACGGCGAACGCAAAAAGTTAGGCGAGTTGCTTACCCCGCGAATACTCGAGGCTGTTGACCATGATTTAGACAACACGGTTTTTTCTTTTATCCCTAACACCTCTGAAACCGCCTTTTATGGCATGATGAAGGGGATTGAGGATTACATGCTTGAACATAAGAAAGAGCAAATCATGGCCATGAAAGACAAACTCACGGCCGAAAATGTATGCGAAATCATTTCTAAAAGACCAAGGGTCGAGAAAATCGCCCACAAAGACATAAAACTTCGTACATTTATTGCCCAGGACAAAGGCCGTGACGACCTGGTGGGCCACGTGTATGATATCACCTATGGCACGGTAAGAAAAGGCACCGATAACCTGGTGATTATTGATGATTCCATCGTGCGGGGCACTACCTTGAAAAAAAGTATCTTGCGTATCCTGGATCGTTTACAGCCCAAGAAAATTATCGTGGTTTCGTCTTCGCCCCAGATCCGTTACCCCGATTGCTACGGGATTGATATGGCCAAGTTATCTGATTTCGTAGCGTTTCGGGCTGCCATCGCCTTGCTCAGGGAACAGGGCATGGAACATGTTATTAACGAGGTATACAAACTAGCGAGTAAGCAAGACGAATTGCCGAAGGATCGAGTTGACAATTACGTGAAAAAAATATATGCTCCCTTCACGCGAGAAGAAATTTCCACTAAAATCGCCGAACTCCTTAAAAACAAAAATATTAAATCCGAGGTAAAAGTGGTTTATCAAACCGTGGAAAACCTGCATAAGGCTTGCCCGAAGGATTTAGGCGATTGGTATTTCACGGGGGATTACCCTACCAAAGGGGGAAATAAAGTAGTAAACCGTTCCTTTATCAATTTTATCGAAGGAAAAAACAAACGGGCATATTAAACTTGTTTTGTCGTGTATCCTCCCCTTTTTGCCAAGCAGGGCCCCTAGAATAAAAAGGATGAACGAGCGAATATGGATCGCTACGGACAATATCCTTTTCCAAAAAACAATCGATAGCTTAGGCTCATGGCCAACAATTATTTCCAATTCAAGCAATTTACTGTCTGGCAGGACCAGTGTGCCATGAAAGTGGGCACTGACGGGGTGTTGCTAGGCAGTTGGACAGATATTTCAACTACACGGTCCATCCTGGACGTGGGCACCGGCACGGGCATCCTTGCCCTGATGATGGCACAACGCGGCCAGGCCCAGGTGGAAGCCGTGGAAATAGATGCCGCTTCTGCCAGGCAAGCCTTGCAAAATTTTGAAAATAGCCCGTGGCCCGATCGGCTCAGCCTGTTCCATGAACCTTTTCAAGAATACGTTACCAGGGGAAAGAGACATGACCTGATCGTCTGCAACCCCCCTTTTTTTTCTAATTCCTTGCAATCCCACGATCCCGCCAGAAGCCTTTCGCGACATGATTCAAGCCTGAACATGGCAGAATTTTTTTACCTTTCTTCTTCTATTTTGAACCCGGGTGGCCGGCTTTGTGTTATCCTACCAAACGATAAAAAACAAGGAGCCTTGAAACAGGCTTTGATAAATGGCCTTTTTCCTTACCAGGAATTGGAAGTAAAAGGCAGCCCGCAGGGAAAAGCCAAACGCGTGTTGCTTGAATTCGGGGGCAAAGAAAGGGCATTGCACCGCGAAACACTGGTTATCGAGCAAGAAAGGCACGTCTACACGCGAGAATTTATCAAATTGACCCGGGATTTTTATTTATAGATTGACTAAATTCCCGCCTTATCACTGCCGTTAAAATGGGCAAGCGCAAGGCTATAGGCAATAATTTTATCAAGAGAAAATTGAGTTTGCACATGATTCCGGGGTAAATGACCGGTTTGCCCCTATCCAAACCTTTCAAGGCAATTTTTGCTGTTTTTTTCGCCGTCAGCGAGTTGATTTTGCCCAGGAAACCTTGTTTTTTTATCCTTTGTATCGCGTCGGGGTTCGTGATAATGGGCCCCGGGCTTACCACGGCAACACGGACAGGGGTATTCCTGAGTTCGGCCCTAAGGCCGCGGGAAAAAGAGTACACGAAAGCCTTGGAAGCCGGGTAAACGGTTTTGTATGGCACGGGGCTCATGCCCGAGATGCTAGAGATATTCAGTATACTGGATTTATCGTGTTTTCTTAACGCGGGGATAAAATACCGGGAAAGCAATACCAATGCCCGGATGTTTAATTGAATGATCTGATCGATATACGCTGGCCTGGCTTTCTCGAAAATATGGCTACCCCCCATGCCGGCGTTGTTTACCAAGGTATCCACGGGGTATTTTGACAAGGCCCAATCCGCCACGGCCCCGGGGCTATTTGGCCGGGTAAGGTCAATCTCCAGGTAATCTACATGTACCTTAAATTTACTAGACAGGTGGCGCGAGAATTCCGCCAGTTTAGTGCCAGGCAAGGCCACAAGCAACAAGTTGCGCCCCTTACTGGCAAATTCTAATGCCAAAGCATGGCCCAGGCCCGTGCTGGCACCGGTGATCAATACATGGGGTTTATCTATCATCATGGTTTAGCTGAAATGATTTAATGGTCGCCTGAAAAGCCTTGTCAACCGATGTCACTGTAAACCCCAGTTCTTTCTTGGCTTTTTGGCACGATACCATCCAATTATAATTATATTTTTTTACCCATTTCGGGACAATCAAGGGTTTTTGCCCGGTAAGTTTTGCCCATGCCAACATGCACCAGGCAACGGCCATCATGATAAAATAGGGAAACCTGACGAGGCTTGTTTTTTTTCCGCTTAGCCCGTGTAATGCATCAAAAAATTCGCGATAGGAAAGATTATAGCCGCCCAGGATGTAATTC
>CAZKIR010000232.1:4035-6721 GCA_964552835.1 uncultured Bacteroidales bacterium | reverse complement strand
TATATATACAGTGCCTTAAAAGCGATCAATCTACCCCCCTGGATTCATGCCTGGTGACCATTTACGATAATTTGGCGGATTATGGTGCATTTGCTAATCCCGTGGGGCAAAAATATACTAATTCCGAGGGCCACGTGTTATTCCGCTACCTGGAGGCCAAGGTATATTACGTGGACGCGATCAAGCGTGAAGGGAACGGTTACTGGTTCAATGAAAATGAGAACCGTACGGATACCTTGATGGAGAATGCGTTTAACAAGTATTTAGTGCCCCTGGGATATTATCAGGAAGAAAAGGCAGCCGCGGAATATGGTGGACGATTGCATAAACTGGCCACGCCAGGTTTTTAATATATTAAGCCTGGGTGTAGGTTAAATATCCTCTTTATTCTTTTTGTTTTCTTTCGGGTATTCAATCCTCACGTGATAAATATTTAATAATTTTTTCTTGAAAATGGCCTTTACCTTGTTGATATCTTTAAAGGTGATGTCGGTATTGTCAAATTGGCCATTGTCAATCAGGTCGTCTATTATTTTATCTACCAAATTGTTAATTGATTTGCCATTGATTTCTTTCAGGCTTTTGGAGGCAGCCTCAACCGAATCTGCCATCATGAGCACGGCGGTTTCTTTCGAGAAAGGCGTGGGGCCAGGATAAGTAAATTTTTCGATGTCCACTTCCTCCTCCGGGCTTTCGTTTTTTTTAGAGAAATAAAAATATTTAGCCTGCGTGCGGCCCTGGTGGGTGCGGATAAAATCGATAATCGGTTCGGGAAGCTTGTGTTTCCGTGCGATACGCACCCCTTCCGCGATATGGTTAATAATCAAGCGGGCGCTTTCCTCGTAATCCAGGCCATCATGGGGGTTGTATCCTGACATTTGGTTTTCAGTAAAATATACAGGGTTTCCCAACTTGCCCACGTCGTGGTACAAGGCCCCGGCGCGTACGAGCAAGGGGTTGCCGCCAATGCTTATCACGGCCTCCTCGGCCAGGTTGGCCACTTGCAAGGTGTGCTGGAAAGTGCCAGGGGCTTTTTCGGCCAATTGCCGCAAGAGGGGCTGGTTAGTGTCCGAAAGCTCCATCAAGGTACTGTCAGATAAAAAGCCAAACAATTTTTCAAACATGTAAATCAAAGGGTACGAGAATAATACCAGCAAGCCATTTCCGCCGAACCAGGCAAAATTTTCCCAGTTAATGTTCCGGATGTCCCCTTCCTGGATAATATTGATCCCGAAATACACGAAGCAATAGGAGATAACTACCAAACCGGCGGTCAAAAAGAGCTTGCCACGCCGGTACAGGTTTTTCAAGCTAAAGATGGCCACGATGCCACTAATGAAATTTAGCATGAAAAATTCGAAACTATTGGGCGCCATGAAACCAGCCAACAAGATGGTTACTATATGGATAAACAAAGCCAGGCGGGCATCAAAAAAGGTCCAGATAATAATGGGCAGCACCGCGAACGGGATAAGGTACAAGTTCACGTTAGTGAATTTTACCACTAGGCCGGTAATCACGATCAAGAGAGTGACCATTAACAAGATAAAGGAGGTTTTGGTGGCATTCTCCAGGATATCCCGTTTGAAGTTTATAATAAACAGGAACAAGACAAGGATGATGGAAAATACCAGTATAAACTGGCCGATGATGACCAGGTAAAAATTGGTCGAATTTCCCAATCTTTTCTCGTATTCCCTTCGTAAGGAGTTCAATATCCTGTATTTCTCTGCATTCACCACGTCGCCTTTCATGATGATCCGTTCTCCTGCCTGCACCATTCCACGGGTCATGGAAATGCCGTTTAGCATACTTTCTTTTACCTTTTTCGAGGTGGCCGCGTCATAATTCAGGTTGGGGACAAGGAAGCGGTTAATGTCCAGTTTCTTGATAAGAGGCTTCAACAGTTCTTTATCTTGAAAAATACCTTCCTGGCATATTTCTTTCTGCTTGCTGATAATATGTTCGTAGGCAGATTTTGGTGTATATAAATCATTGGCATTTTTCTTTTCAGCGATGTTACCTTTTAATACCAGGATGGTCGAATCAGGGCCTTCTTTGCCCAAAAATAGGTTTCCCGGGT
Source organism: uncultured Bacteroidales bacterium (assembly GCA_964552835.1). GTDB lineage: Bacteria > Bacteroidota > Bacteroidia > Bacteroidales > CAYFUP01 > CAZKIR01. Next base: position 4,638 of record CAZKIR010000232.1, on the reverse strand, counting down.
CTAAAATGCCTTTTTCATAAACTGCTTTCAGGAGTTGGTTATTGATTTTAAAACAGGTGTCTTTCAAGGAAGAAACTATGGCTTTTTTGGATTTACTGATGCGCAGGGTATCTACCTTGTGGATAAATTCTTGCCATTCTTCATTAAAGTGCCCCCGGAACTCGGCCAAGTTTGCTTCTTGGATGGCCTCCTCGTACCGGTAATATGGGTCATATTCTTTCAGCACGCTGTCTTTTTCCTGTTCTAGTTCTTCCTCCGATTTATAAATGGGAAAATCAAAAGGGGCTACTAATAACTCGTGCATCCAGGGTTCTCCTTTTTGAAACTCGTATCGGAACTTTCCCTCACGGGGCAAGAAATAGATAATTAACCCTATAGTTAATAAAAAAAGCAAGAACTTGTACGCGTAGCTAAGTTTCCCGAATAAGCTGTCAAAAAATGATTTCATCCTTGATGGTTTTGTATTATTTTTATCCAGAACTTTATTTTGCTAAAATAAAGAATTATACTGTACTTTTGTCAAGATAAAGGGTGTAATAAAAGGAAAAACCTTTACGGTGTTATGAAGAAAAAACCTTTAACGGGCATGCAGGGCGGCTTTGC
>CAZKIR010000232.1:0-4025 GCA_964552835.1 uncultured Bacteroidales bacterium | reverse complement strand
GCCCATTTGGCTGCCATCCCCCTACGGTCCGGGCCCAGGGAACAGGCGGAGATGGTAAACCAATTAATTTTTGGGGATGTATACCACGTGCTACAGGAAGAAGAAAAATGGTATAAGATAAGTTGTGCCTATGATGGATACGAGGGATGGATGGATCAACGAATGGCATGTTTTATTAATGAAAAGGAAAAAGAAAAATTATTAAAAAAAGAATTGGTTACCACTGGGCTGTACACGGAAATTACCGTGGTGGGCCAGGAGCAGAAGTTATTGGTTGGCCCGGGGTGTTCTTTACCGGCCTCGGAGTTTTCAGTTCACGGCCATACATTTCGAGTGGAAAACACGTACTTTAGGCCATCGGGTAAAATGCCACGGGAAGAACTGGTGGAACACGCCCGGAAATACCTGGGCATTCCTTACTTGTGGGGCGGCAGGAACCCCTTTGGTATGGATTGCTCTGGTTTTGTCCAGTTGGTTTACAAGGTAGGGTGGGTATTTTTGCCGCGTGATGCCGGTCAACAAGCTGAAAAGGGAAGGGAAGTCCATGCTTTTCGCGAAAGGAAAGCGGGTGACCTGGCTTTTTTTTCAACCGGCAAGGGCATTAACCACGTGGGCATTTGCCTGCCTGATGAAAAAATTCTTCATGCCTCGGGCATGGTACGCGTTGACAGGCTTGACAGAAAGGGCATTTTCAAGGTGGAAACTGGTAGTTACACCCATCAATTGATATGTATTAAAGATGTTTTGAAATAAAAAAGTAACTTTAAAATTCAGAAAATGATTTTAGCAACAACCGATCAAGTACAAGGCAAGGAAGTTGCCGAAACCCTTGGCCTAGTTAGGGGCAGTACGGTGCGTGCCCGTAACTTGGGCCGGGATATCTTCGCCGGTTTGAAAAATATCGTGGGCGGTGAAATACGGGAATACACCCAATTATTAGCAAATGCCAGGGAAGAAGCACTGGCCCGCATGATACAGGATGCCCGGGAACTTGGTGCCGATGCCGTTGTGGGCTTACGGTTTACCACCTCCACGGTGATGCAGGGGAGTTCGGAAATATTGGCCTATGGTACAGCCATAAAATTTAAATAGTGTCCGTGAAATATTAAATAATCATGCCGGCTGCTACCGTGTTGTTAGTCCCTTCGTCGATTAAAACGATGCTTCCGGTGATACGGTTCCGTTTATACGAATCGTAGAACAGCGGTTTGGTGGTCTTAATCGTGACCTTGGCAATGTCGTTTAATTGAATTTTTTTGTCCTCCGTGTTTTTTTCCAAGGTATTGATGTTTACCTTGTAGTCAATACTTTGGATAATGCACCGGGCATCAGCGGTAGTGTGTTTCAACGCGTATTTGCCCCGTGGTATTAAGTTTTGCTTGTCATTAAACCAGCAAAGCATCATTTCAATTTCTTGTCCTACTTGAATTTCCTGGTCGGCACGCACGATCATATCGCCCCGGCTAATGTCTATATCGTCTTCTAGTTGTATGGAAACGGATTGGGGGGCAAACGCGTAGTCTAATGATTTTTTAAAGGTATCGATGCTTTTGATCTTGGATGTCATCCCGGAAGGCAATGTCCTTACACTGTCGCCTTTTCGGAACACGCCCCCGGCAATGCGGCCGGCATAGCCCCGGTAATCGTGGTATTTGTCAGACTGGGGGCGTACCACATGTTGAACGGGAAAACGGCAATCTTCCAGGTTATCGTCACTGGCGATATGCAGGTTTTCCATCAGGTACAAGAAGGTTGGCCCCTCGTACCACTGCATGTTTTTGGAGCGTTCTACCACGTTATCACCAAGCTTCGCGCTGATAGGGACGAAACGGATATCGGTGAGGTTTAGTTTGGCAGATAGTTCTGAGTATTCTTTCTTGATTTTATCATATATCTCCTGGCTATATTCCACGAGGTCCATCTTGTTTATGCAGATAACCAGGTGTGGTATTTGAAGCAAGGAGGCGATATAGGAGTGGCGCGAGGTTTGTTCGATTACCCCGTTTCTGGCATCGATAAGGATGACGGCCGCGTTGGCCGTGGAAGCCCCTGTAACCATGTTCCGGGTATATTGAACGTGCCCGGGCGTGTCAGCGATGATGAATTTTCTTTTCGGGGTGGCAAAATACCGGTAGGCCACGTCAATGGTAATGCCTTGGTCCCTTTCTGCCCGCAGGCCATCGGTTAACAAGGCGAGGTTTACTTCTTCGTCTCCCCGGCCCAGGCTGGCCTGTTCAACCGATTCCATCTGATCTTCAAAAATGGCCTTGCTATCAAATAGTAACCGCCCGATTAAGGTACTTTTTCCGTCATCCACGCTTCCCGCGGTGGTAAACCGCAGCAGTTCCATGTCAAGATATGCATTTTTCGCGTCACTCATGTTAAAATTTCTTTGTCTGTATGATGATTGTTTTTTTTGTTTATTAGAAATAGCCTTCCCGTTTCCGGTCTTCCATCGCGGCTTCCGAACGCTTGTCATCGGCCCGTCCGCCCCGTTCGGTGGTCCTTACCGCGGCAATTTCTTGCACGATATCTTTCAGGTTATTGGCTTCTGATAAGGTTAGGCCAGTACAGGTGATATCACCAATGGTACGGCACCGCACGTTTCTTTCCACGATTTTTTCATCTTCCCGCATGGTCAGGAAGGGCGCCTCGGCCAGCCAAACACCGTCCCGGTTAAAAACCCTTCTCTTGTGGGTAAAATAAAGGTTGGGTATTTCAATATCTTCCATGTAAATGTACTGCCACACGTCCAGTTCTGTCCAGTTACTCAATGGAAATATCCTGAAATGCTCGCCCATGTTCTTTTTCCCGTTAAACAAGTTCCAAAGCTCGGGGCGTTGGTTTTTCGGGTCCCATTGTCCAAACTCGTCACGGTGCGAGAAAAACCGCTCTTTGGCACGGGCTTTTTCTTCATCTCTTCTTCCCCCACCCATGGCCGCATCAACTTTTAATTCTTCCAGTCCATCCAGCAAGGTGATTGTTTGCAACTTGTTCCGGCTCGCGTCATATCCGGTTTCTTCCACGGCTTTTCCTTGGTCAATGGTATCCTGCACGTATTTCACGATGATTTCCGTGCTGGTTTTTTCCCCCAACTCGTCCCTGAATTCTATGGTTTCCGGGAAATTATGGCCAGTATCGATGTGCATTAAGGGAAAAGGTACCTTGGCGGGCCAAAAGGCCTTACGGGCCAAGTGAAACATTACGATAGAATCCTTTCCTCCCGAGAACAGCATCACGGGCCTTTCAAACTGCGCCACTACTTCTCGGATCACGAAAATCGACTCTGATTCAAGTTCCCGGAGGTGGTTGATCGTGTATTCTTCCATAATTACGTTTTCTTGATGGTTTCAAGATTTCTCCTGCAAAATTCGAACAGCAAAGATAAAAAAATATTATTTATTCCATAGCTTATACTTAATAGGCTATGATATAGCATGATTTTAAACCAGGAAGGGGTAATTGACAAGGTTTTGGCAAATCTTAGTTGAGCCTGGTCTAAAAAGCATCTTTATTGCCAAACTCGGCGTTGTCGAGAATTTTTGATTCCTCATTAACAAGCAGTTAACTGCGGTTCAAAAATTCTCTCCGCCTTGATTTTGACAAAAATATACCTTTTTATACTGGGCTCTTAGTTTTTCATGAATTTTTTGTTAAGGTGCCAAATATTATTCCTTGTCAAACCAGTTACTTTCAAAAATGGTATTCACGTCCGTGGGGATGTTTTTATTATACAGGATTTCCTCGTTAGAATAGGGGAAACGTCTTGGGATATCGCTTCCCGATAAGGTAGGTTCTAATTCTGGGATACCTGTCCTTCGCCAATCCACGAACGCCTCGGCTTGCAAGAAGTTGGCGATGTATTTTTGGGTTAATATTTCATCGTATAGCTCGGCATTCGATAGGTCATCCACGTGGGAATTGTAGCTTTTAAACCAGGATTCCCTGATTTTTGGCAGGATAGGTTGGTCTGCTTCCAAGAGGGCGGTTACCTTTTCAACTGATGCCTTCACGGCTTGTTTTAG